>JAYWDF010000832.1:0-3429 GCA_043779985.1 Akkermansiaceae bacterium
TTTTCATCTGGGTGTCATTCTTTCTGGCGCAACGACCGACTACAGCCGATTTCTCATCCCCTTCCCGGTGTCATTCTACTTGGCGCAATGCGCTCTTCCCATATCGGAGCGACTTCCACCTCGCGGCCTTCGACGAAATCAATCATGCTGGAGGTGCGGTAAGCCCCCATCGGTCGGGTGCGGTCGATGTTGAAATCGATGATGTCCTCGCTCAGATCGAGCCCGAGCGCCCTTGCCCCGGCGATCACCTCGGCCATCAAGGCGCGCAGCTCGGCCTCCGTCTCGTGCGCGGTGAGCAAGACGTCGGTCGTCACGCCGCCTTCCGCCACGGATAGGCCGTTGAAAGGGATGTTCCACACGAGTTTTTCCCACTGCGACTTCTCCAGATTCTCGACGGCCACCGCTTGGATCTTTGCTGCCTTCAAGCGTTTTTCCAGTTCAGCCACCCGACCGGTGCCATCCGGCCGCCACTCGCCGAGGGTCATCCGTCCACCGGCGGAATGCCTGACCACGCCGGGCGAGATCCGGTTGATGCAGACGAAACAAAGCCCGCCCAAGACCCGCTCTGCGCCGACGATTTCCGCCAGACTCTCGCAATTTCCCAAGCCGTTCTGAAGCGTCAGCACCTGGGTCCCCGCATGCAGCAAGGGCGGTAAAACCTCGCGGAGCTGGTGGTTCGCCGTTGTCTTCCACGCCACGATCACCAAGTCCACCGGTCTGATTTGCTCTGCGGTTCGGTAGGCCTTCACCTGCGCCAGCTGGAAGTCGCCATGCACGCTCCGGACGTTCAGTCCGCTCTTAGAAATCGACTCGAAATCCGAGCGTATCAAGAAGTGCACATCTTCACCGGCCGCCGCAAGTCGGCCGCCATAATACAGACCGACCGCACCCGATCCTACCACCGCGACACTCTGAAATGTCCAACACACAGGCGCGCGACTCACTCGTCCTTAAACCCCTCAGCCCGGCGCTCGTCGATGCAGCGGGTCAGCCACATCACGAGTTTCTCGGCTTCCTCGGACTCGTTGCGCATCGAGCTGAGCGCCGCCCAGTCGAGATGCGGCCGCGATTTCGGCGCGGCGATCCGGTTGATGTCGAGCTTTGCCATGATCGCCTCGGTTTCCCGGGGATGAGCGTTGAGAATATTCGCCGGCCGCGGAAGGTCGTCCAGGGACTCCGCCGTGAGGCCGAAGGAAGTCACTCCCACCCCGAAGCTCGCGCTCAAGCGGCGCAGACTCTCGGCCAAGGCTTCGTCTTCGATCGGAGCTGCGTAGATCAATTCTCCGCCTTGCGACCACATCGAGACCGCCAGCGTTTGGAAGAAATCCTCGCGGTAAGTTTGCAAGGACGGCTGGATCCGCAAGCGTGCCGCGTGCAGCCGGAAGGGGGCAATCCCCAAGCGCTGCTTGAAGGAAAGCATCGTTTCATCCAGCGTCATTTCCTCGTCCGCGGTCCCGCCGGTCTCCCAATCAACGAGCACCAGTTCCGGGTATTTCCACAAATTGCTGATCGGCGAGTCCTTGCCGAAGGCCTGCCGAAAGGCAAAGGGAAAGCGCCCGTTGATTTCAAAATAGCGAGTCACCACGGCACGGAACTTGCGGATTCGCAGCATCGCGCCGTCCACCATGTCCTGGTCAGCAGACGTTAGATCGTCGAGCCGGCCCTGAGTCAGCGCGAGCAACTCCTGCGCACCGGAAAGCGCGGGCAGCGGCGCACTCCGGCGGTAGTAGCCCTGGCCTTTTTCCACCTTGGCGATCGGCGAGGCCGGATCGCACGACATGATCGAGAAATGATAGCGCAGCGAGGCGTCCGAATAGTTGCCAGTCAGTTGCAGCCGGGTGAGCCGGATCAACTCGGTCCCCTTGATCGAATCGGCGGGATTTCCCGGTAGTAAAGTCGGAAGAATGTCTGATAGCTGCTTACGAAGACTCATAGGGGGTTGTGAACGACTCCTGCGTTGCAGCTATCCAATTCGCCCGGCGCGGAATCATCAAGCTTCAAAGAGGCGGATTTTAAAAATTAACCCCGCCGCTCCACGATTTTTTGAAGGAAAGTGCCACAAAGCTTGTCCAATGCGACGATTGCGCCATCTTACCCTCATGAATTTCAAACTGATCACCCTCGCTCTTGCCCTGCTTTCCTGCGCTCACGCACAAGCCCAACAACCGAGCGCCCAACAGATTCTGGAAGGTGCCCGCATCTCCGCGACGCTCACCAAGCTGGACGAAGGTCTCACCGGAAACCTGCGCAAAGGCGGTTCCAATATCCCTATCACCCTGTTCCTCAAGGGCAAGGACATCCAGTTCCAGTTCTCCGAAAACAAAGATGCTTGGCGGGTCTTCCACATGCGCATGGGCGATGAAGCCTTCAACCTCTTTGAAATCATCGGCGGCAAGACCACCGAGTTTCCCGCGGCGAAGATCGTCCAGCCCATCGCCGGCACGGATCTCACCTACGAGGACCTCGCCCTGCGCTTCTTCTATTGGCCCAATCCCGTGCTCGAGGGCCAGGAGGACGTCGGCGGCCAGCCTTGTTATAAGCTCCGGGTGAACAAGCCCAAGGGATCGAGCGGCCGCTACGAGGTCGTCTACGTCTGGATCCATACGAAATTCGGCGCCTTCATGCGCATCCGCGGGCACGACAAGAACGGCGGTCTCGTCAAGGAATTCCAAGTCGAAGACATCATGAAAGTCGCAGACAACGTTTGGACGCTGCGCAAGATGCAAGTCGCCACCTGCGATCCCGCCAATGGCGGACGCCGGGTGTCCATCACCGACGTCACCTTTGATTCGCCGAAGAAGGTCGCCCCCCGCGGCGTGCGTTGAGATTCAGCGCCCGATTCGGAAGACCAGCGATCCGCCCTGGTCGCCCGCGACTTTCACCGCTTGGCTGGACGGGCCGGTCTTCTCTGGCAAAATGAACTTCGAGCCGATCGCGGGAATGACCTTGAGAAATGACACGTCGCCCGGCGGAAAGGCCACGGTGGTGAAAGGATGGCTGATCCGCGGAGTGCCGACTCGAAGATAAGTCGACGCATCCGCGGTCGACACCGTCAGCCCGCCGCTTGCGGTCTTGAGCTCCGCCCAGCGAAGACCAGCGAAGCAACCCTGAAACTCCGGATACTGCCACGACTCACCTGCTTGATTGTCGTTGCTCGCGATCTGATAGATACCGAGCGACGTGCCGCGCAGACGGTTTTGCCAGACCCGGCTTGGTCCTTCGCCCAGCCATTTGAGCGACTGTAACTGCTCCTCGGGATGATCGAAGGTGACCCCGTGATAGGTCACGTCGCCTTCAAGCTTGTAGGAATAATCGAGGCAAAGTTCACCCGAGGACAAAAGCCTCCAGTGAAATCGCTGCGAGCCGTCCGCTGCCACGCTTGAGAGAAAAACCACCCCCTCCGAGCCATTCCCGGAAGTCACCTGCATG
>JAYWDF010000833.1:0-3427 GCA_043779985.1 Akkermansiaceae bacterium
GGATGAAGGCGGCAAGCTCGTGACGAGCGACCCGAAACAGAAGGAGCTCCCGATCCGCGAGGTGATCGCGGTGGGTGGGAAATCCGGCGGCGAAATCCGCGAAGCCAAGGAAGCCTGAACCCATGCCCAGAGAATCGAAAAACTACGATCATTTGCAGCCCCACAACCAAAGCGGGCATTCGGAGAAGGTTTCAATCGGGATGCTCAAGGCTGCGCGCCTCCGCATCAAAAACATGCGCCGCGCTGAATGCGGCCTGCCTCCGAAAAAGACCTATTCCGAAATTTAACCTATCTCCCACAACGATATGAAAACAACAACTGCGGCCGAAGCCGCCACACTTAAAACCGCCATTCCCGCATGCAATCCGCTCGACGCGTTCGAGGCGGGGATGAAATCACAGACTCCCGTGGAGGTTTTCCCGGGGATCTTCATCCATCACAAGGATCTGAGCGTCACCGATAAATCGGCGGCCCACCTTGCCGAAGAGAAGCGGTCCAAGCGCGGACCGATCAACCCGGCCGGCACGCTGACGCTGCTGACTCCGGGGAGTTTCGCCAAGGCGATCGATGATTACAACGACGAACGAACCAAGGTCTTTGCCGACAACGAAAAAAGCGAGATCATCGCGGTGTTTGATTTACTGCAAACCGGAGGCCGCGCGAAATCCGAAACCGATAGCCGCGCCAACGGCTGGGGCCAGCTCCGCGCGGTGATCGGCTTCACTGAAAGCCGCAAGCTGAAGGAATGGCGGAAGACGCTGGAATGGATGACGCAAGCGGAGTTCGCGAACTTCATCGAGGATCACCTGGAAGACGTGCTCACACCCTCCGGCCAAGAACTGCTTGCGATTGCCACCGATCTGGAAGCCAGTTCGACCGGCGGTTTCAAGGGCAAGATGAACCTCGATAACGGCAGCGTCCGCCTCTCGTTCTCGGCTGAGACGGAAACGACGGTGGAGATCCCGCGCAATCTCACGCTGGGCATCCCGCTGTTCGAACACGGCGACCGCTACAAGCTCGGGGCTCGTCTCCGCTTTGTCATCAGTGGCGGCATGGTCAAGTTCCGGCTGCTTTTCACGAACCTGCAGGATGCGAAGGATCAGGAGTTCGAGAGGATCGTGCAGGAGATCGAGGAGAAGACCTCGCAACCCATCTATCGCGGGCGGCTGGCACTGCCCTGGTAAATCAATCTCACGGAATGCCCCGTCAGTGAGATGAAGCAGGCATGACAGCCGGAGAGACGGCAATCCAAAGGGCGGATGGGGTGTTTGGCAACGCCACCCTCAGTCGGAGAAAGCTGCTAAAGCATCCGCCCACCTCTTTTAACAGAACAAAACACATGAACACACAACTTGCAACTCAACCTGCGCCGCGAGTATCGGCGCTCAATATCATGGGCGCACGCCTTAGCGTGGACCCTATCAAACTGATGGCCACGCTGAAAGCGACGGTCTTCAAGAATGCCACGGACGACGAGCTGCTGGCCCTGGTGGTGGTGGCGAATGAATACCGGCTTAATCCGCTGACGAAGGAAATCTATGCCTTCCCGGCGAAGGGCGGGGGAATCGTGCCGGTTGTCTCGGTCGATGGCTGGGTTTCCATGGTCAATGATCATTCAGCGATGGACGGGATGGAGTTCGAGGAGCATTACGACGATGGCAAGCTGACGGCGATTACATGCAAACTATGGCGCAAGGATCGCAACCGGCCAATTTCCGTGACTGAGCATCTGAGCGAGTGCAAACGACTTACCGATCCATGGAAGATGGAGCATCGGATGTTGCGCCACAAAGCCCTCATGCAATGCGCGCGCTATGCTTTCGGATTCTCCGGTGTGACGGATGAGGATGAGGCGGCAGACACGCCGGGGATGCGCGACGTGACGCCTGTAAAGGGCAAGGCGACCAGCGAGGTGATCGACCCGTTCAAGCAGGCCGACGACACGCCGAAGCCGCTGGCGGAGTCCGCCAAGGCCAGAAAGGCAACGCCAGTGCCCGAGCCGGAGCCTGTCTATCAAGACCTGTCCAACGCCCCGGATATCTCTTGGGACGCTGAAACCGAACCCCAAGACCTACTCTGAATCATGACTGCAAGCACCACTGAAATCATCCTCACCATCGAGGCTCGCGGCGAAATCGTTTCCTCGAATTTCCCGGCCTTTGCGGAGATGGTCCGCGCCCGGCTCGGGGAAATCAACCGTGACCTCGCCAGCGATGAGGACTTCGACCAGGCGGACGCCGACGCGAAAGCCATCGCCGGAGCTGAGGCCTCGCTGAAGGCGGCGAAGGAGAAGGCGCTGGCGGATGCCGAGCAGCTCCACGCGCTGTTTGAGGGGATCGACGGACTATCCGCCGAACTGGCAACGGCCCGTCTGGACTTGGCCGGCCAGATCAAGCGCCGCAAGGAGGAAATCAAAGCGGAAATCGTGGAGGAGTTTTTAGCCGCGTTCGACATCGAGCCGACGGCCGCCCGCAAGCAGTTCCTCACCGGGTTGCAGACACAGATCAAGGGCAAGCGGACGGTCGAGAGCATGCGGACGGCATGCCGAATCTACCAGACGACGCAGCAGGCGATGATCCTCAAATCCCGCGCATCTATCGAGCGATTCATCGGGAAATTCGGCCCGGATCTGGTGATGGATCGGCGGGAACTGGAATTGAAAAACGTGGAAGCCGTGGAAGCGGAGTTGGTCCGCCGGATGGAGGCAAAGAAAGCCGCCGAGGAAGCGGTGAAGCTCAAGGCGGAGGCGGATGCCGCGAAGGCGGAAGCGGCCAAGGCTCAAGCCGCGCTTGCCGAATCCACCAAGCCGCCAGCGGTTCCGGTGACCTCACCACCGTCTAACGTAGAACAAGGGCCGTGGAAGGAAGCTGGAACGTCCGTAGCCGTTGCCGAGCCGGCCACCTCTACAGAAGTTCACAATCTCGGGATCGATGCCGAGTGGAAAGAGTTCAAGTCCGCATGTCTGGCAGCATTCGTTCCGCTGAAAACCGCGCGTGAAGGTCTGAAGCACAGCAAGAACATCGCCAAAGCCATGATCTTCACGAACGCCATCAACAAGATCTGGAAGGAGGAGATGCAGTGAGCTTCGATCAAGACCCGGGTGAACAGACCCGTATCAGTGCTGGTGACTTTGCCATGATGTGTGAAGAAATGAAGTTGCTGAGTCAGCAAAAGAATACTCTGCACGTTAGGCTCAGCCATCTTCTCGACTGCATTGAAGAACCGCCGGACAGCAACTGCAGTTGCCACGTGAATCCACCGTGCAGCGATTGCGTTGACCACGGTGGGCTCCGTGAAGCCATCTCCGAAGCGAAAGAGGCTCTCAAAGCCACTGGAAAGGAGGGCGCATGAAGATCGTCGGAAAAACGCGGAGCGGGTATCTGATGGAAGTCAGGACTTATGAGCTTGATGAAATCACCGGATGCGG
>JAYWDF010000834.1:0-3427 GCA_043779985.1 Akkermansiaceae bacterium
CACAAGTAGTTTGGAATCGCCGTGCCGCCTGCCATGGGTGAATAGGCTGCCGTAGGTGGCGAGTAAGGAGAATCGCCCCCATTTGCAAACACTGGCGGAGTCGTCGACCGCGCGACAGGAAAGGCCGAGAGCGGAGTCAAATCGGCAACCTTCGCGGCCGGTAGCCAGTCATTCATTCCATCGCGCCAGACCAGATCGGTTGCGGAAATCTCGCCTGATGCGAGCTTCATGCGGATTTCATTGTCGCTGATCGGACCGAGCTGGACGCCGTTTTTCGAGTAGTACCACTGCATGACACGCGATGAATAACATTTTATCCGCAGCTGGCCACCGAGAAAAGCCTCGCCGGCAAATCTTCCGTATTCACTCCGTCCCTGCGCTTGGCAAAAACAGTTGCCACCCCGCCTGCCAGCGATACCCTGCGCGTTCATATGATCATTGCACCGAAAATCCGAGGATTCATCTGCACCACCGCCCACCCGGAAGGTTGCGCGAAACACGTCGCCGAGCAAATCGCCGTCGTCAAAAGCCGCGGCTTGATTGAAAACGGCCCGAAGCGGGTGCTCGTGATCGGATCCTCCACGGGCTATGGACTGTCCTCACGGATCGCCGCCGCTTTCGGCTCGAATGCCGCGACCATCGGCGTCTTCTTCGAGCGTCCTGGTGAGGCTGAGCGCACGGCCACCGCCGGTTGGTATAACACCCGCGCTTTTGAACAAGAAGCCGCCGCCGCAGGACTCTACGCCCGCTCATTCAATGGCGACGCCTTCTCCGATGAGGTCAAAAAGGAAGTTATCGCCGCCGTCAAGGCAGACCTCGGCCAAGTCGATCTCGTCGTCTACAGCCTCGCCTCCCCGCGCCGCACCGATCCGAAAACCGGAGATGTCTACAAATCCGTGCTCAAGCCCATCGGCGAGAGCTACACCAATAAAAATCTCAACACCACCACCGGCGTCGTCAACGAGATCACCATCGAGCCCGCCGAGGGCGACGATGTCGCACAAACCATCGCCGTCATGGGTGGACAGGATTGGGAATTGTGGGCCGACGCGTTGCTGGAAGCTGGCGTTCTCGCAGAAGGCGTGCAAACCGTCGCCTACTCCTACATCGGACCTGAAGTGACCTGGCCGATTTATAAGAACGGCACCATCGGCCGCGCAAAGGAAGACCTCGAGCAAGTCCAACGCGCGCTCGACACCAAGCTCGCCCCGCTCCACGGCAAGGCCTGGGTCTCGGTGAACAAAGCCCTTGTTACCCAAGCGAGCTCCGCCATCCCCGTGGTGCCACTTTACATTTCCCTGCTCTACAAGGTGATGAAGGCCGATGGCACCCATGAAGACTGCATCGAGCAGCTCGACCGCCTCCTCCGCGACCGCCTCTACAACGGCAATCCGCAACCCGACGAAGCCGGCCGCATCCGCATCGATGACTGGGAAATGGCCCCGCACGTACAACAACTTGTCAACCAACGCTGGGAACAAGTGAACACCGAAAATTTCCAAGAACTCGGCGATTTCGTAGGCTATCAATCCAGCTTCCTGCGCCTCTTCGGCTTCGGCCTAAGCGGAGTGGACTACGCCGCCGACAGCGACCCCGCCGTCGGCATCCCGTCTTTGGAAGCATAAGGGAGGCTCGCGCTAGGCCGCGATCCGCATGAGGTGACTTGCTGAGCGAGAAGGAAGGAGGATCAGGCCGCGGAATTCATTCGGGCCTTCATTCCGCGCGATCTCAAGGGCGCTGATGGCCCCTTGCCAACTCCCCTTCTCACGACTCCATTAGGAAGCCACAAGAACTCCTGAATGACCACTCGCCTGCTCACCCACCCCATGCGTCGCAAGCTGCCAAGCTTTGCGATGATCGCCCTCTCGGTTTGCCAGCCCTGCGCAGCGCAGCCCAGATCGACCACGGACGCAGCCAGAACCTCACCCAAGGCAACAGCGCGGTATCCGGATCCACGCTACCGCCCGCCGGTGAACTTCGCAGAACTTCAAGCCCTCACGGGTCAAGTGGCGCAAGCCACCGGTCGTGTGATCCACTGGCAGCTCAAACTCGGCCCCAATCCAGGCCCCTTGGCCAGAATCTCCGGTGAAATGGACCATTGCACCATCACCATCCATCCCGTCGCGGCCCGCAAAGTTCCGCCGAACACTTGGGCATTCATCATCGGCCACGAATTCGCCCACCGCGTCGAAAATCTCGGAGCGCACACCGCGACCAACCCAGCCAACGAACTGAAAGCGGACATTGCCGGTGCCCGCTATGCGATGGCGAGCGGGTACCGGATTGAGGCCTTTCTGGGCTGGGTTCTTACCGAGCCCAATCAATCGTCAAACTCCCACGGTTCCCTCCACAAGCGCGTCTACGCCATCGCCACCCATTTCAAAGTGCCGCAAAACGTGATCCAGACGGAAGCCAAACGCGCCACCGCCTATCGGGCCGCGCATTAGTCGTCATTGCAGACAGACGTCACTTTGGTTAGGCGTCGGAACGCCCCACCGTGGCTGCGGTGCCTCGAATCCGTGTAGGGAAAATGCAGGACGCCAAGCAAGCCGCCGGACCGACCGAGGATCGGGGGATTGACAATCTCCCGGTTTGACGCGCCTGCGGCGAAACTAGAGCATGTCCATTGCAAACCCAAAAGGCCATACCACCCGCTGGTATCGACAGACCGTGGGCCGTGTCTCCAACTTCCTGCTGACGGTCTTCATCTTCATGATCGCAACGGCACCCACCGCCTCAGCCACCGTCCTCAACAGCCCTTCCCAAACGGCAATCAACGCCGCGATCGCCGCCCCGATGATCCGCTATGGTCGTGCGATCTCAGGGGGAGCCTACACCAGTGGGGGTTGGGACGGCGGCGCCTCCATCATTCTCGCCGTCGCCAGTTACGCAGGGAACACCTCGGCGGACGCCCGCCTGCTCCCGCAAATCCGCTCCATCCTCACCGCCGAAAATGAGATTTGCGCCAACGGCGGCTCTCCCGCCCAGCACGAGCTCCATGCCACCGGCATGTTCGCCATCGCCAAACAAACGCCGCGAATCTGGAACCAGCTCACCACCGCGGAAAAGACCAGGATCGACCTGCTGATGAAATCGTCCATCATGGTGACAGGAATAGGGCGAAGCCGACGCCAAACTGCGACCACTCTATGCCGATTCGCCCGACAGCAAGATCATGTCGTGAGTTAAAGTATCCGTTCATAAGCGCCGGGCCGCGTATCGATGCCGGTCAACGGCGATTTAAACAAAGTGAAGACAATGGCTGAAATGAGATATTGATGAAAGATATCGCCAAATCTTCCCTATTCCATGGGAGCGTGAGACCATGCCCGTAAAAAAAATTCCTATTTTTGAAACCCGTCCTGATGATGAACACATGCCAATCCTTGATCGTTGCAGGTCTAGTCCTGCTGTCTCCCAGCCTTGC
>JAYWDF010000835.1:0-9672 GCA_043779985.1 Akkermansiaceae bacterium
CAACAGCGCGTCCAGCACCGACGTGTCTCGGAACGAGTCCCGCGTCCGTGACCTCGCCGTCCAACGCGACAGCCTCCAAGCCCAGCTCAATGCCGCGGAGACCAACCTCCAGTCTCTCCGCGCCCAACTCGCCAGCCGGCCCGTCGAGAATGAAATGAAAGCCCTCAACCAGCGCATCGCCGGGCTGGAACAAGAGCGCGAGGCGATGGCCACCGCCCTCACCCAGAGCCGCAGCGCCCATACCGAGGCCCTCGCCCAGAATGCGATTCTCGAGGCCGACCTCAAGGTCATGCAGCAAAAGCGTGCCGACCTGGACCGCGACCTCAAGGCGGAGCGGAACGTCGCCAACTCCGTCGTCGCCGGACAGCGCACCCAGCTCCTCGCACTCGAAAAGGAACTCACCCAGAAAACCACCGAGCTCGGCAAGGCGAACGAGCGCATCTCCGGGCTGATGAACGAGCTTCAGGAAAGCCGCGACTCATTTGCCCAACTCCGCACCGAGCGCGACTCGTTGCTTCAGGAACGCGATCAAATGAGCGCCATGCTCAAGCTCACCGAAGACGGACGCATCCAGGACCTCATCCAGCAAAACATCGGCCTCGCCAAAAATCTCCGCGAAGCCAACGAAAAGGTCGAGCGCCTCAACCTCGACAATAACAGCGCCAAGGACGACATCACCAACGCCCTTCGCGACCTCGCCATCGCCAAGTCCCAGATCAACAAACTCCATCAGGAAAAGCGCGACCAGGACACCCGCCTCGCCGATTTGGAAAAGCGCCTCAAAGGCGAGGAAAGCGCCCTTGCCAGCGGCCAGGTGGCGGCCGATCCCGCGGAGGTCGCCGTCTTGCGGGACATCATCCAGCGCCAGCTCCGCGTCCAGGAACGCCGCCGCCAGGCACGCGATCTCCTCGTCGAGGCGGTCAAGGACATGGGGACCAAGGACGAGCGGATCGCCCAAGCCATCAACCTTTTCGATGGTCAGGAAATCACCCTCTCCCCGGACGAACAACGCCTCATCGCCAGCAAGCAAGTCGACGGGGAATTCGTCTCACCCTACGCTCAGGACCGGGCGACCGTCGGCCGGAATACCACCGAGCTGAATCGGGATATTTCGGTTTACGAGCGGACTGCCGAGAAATCCTATGCCGCCGGACGCCTGCTGCCCACGCGGGAACTCTTCCAAATGATCGTCGAGCAGCATCCCGGCCACATTCCAGCACTCTGTAAACTCGGCGTCGTGAACCTTCGCCTCAAAGATCCCGCCGCCGCCGCCGACACCTTCCGCCGCGCCGTCGAACTGGATTCGAACAACCCTTACGCCCACCGCATGCTCGGATTTTCGCTCATGACCCTCGGCGACTTGACCGCCGCGGAGAAGAGCGTTAGACAGTCCATCGACCTCGCACCCGACGATGCAAAGAGCCACTTGCTTCTCGCGACGATCTGCTACCACCTCGGGCGCAAGGCTGAGGCCGAGGTCGAATACAAGGCCTCCATTTCCGCAGATCCCATTCCCAGCGAGCCCTACTACAATCTCGCACTCATCTGCTCCCGCGACAAGCGGCTCGACGACGCGAGAAACTACTACAATCAAGCTCTCGAACGCGGAGCCGTGCCGGACCCCAACCTCGAACAACGCATCGCCCAACCGTGAAAACGTTTCGCGCCACCGTCCTCCTGCCACTGCTCCTCCTGGCCTCCTGCGCCTCGGACTCCACTCCAGAAAAATCCGCCACCGCGCCCGCCCGCAAATCGCTCAGCGAACGCATGAACGAAAAAAACGGTTATAAACAGGACGGCAACGGCAACTGGGTCGCCCAAAGCAACCGCCGCAGCCCCTACGAGAGCAAGGGCGAGACCTACGACGCTAAGAAGGACTTCAAAAAGCAGGCCTACAAAACCGGCGACTACGCCAAGAAATCGTGGTGGGGAAACAAGGAATACGACCGCCAGTCATACACCGGAAATACCGACGGCAGCCGCTTTCAGAAATCCTCAGCCATGCAGGGCAAGGGCGCTCGCGAGGCGAATACCAACGTCAACATTCCCGACAACTATCAAACCGACGACTACGCGACCAGCGCTGCCCGGGAGACGAAGTCCAAACAAATCGCCAAGACTTCCAACGCGCTCATCGACAACCGTCAGAAAGTTTTCCAACAGCCCGAAATCATCGACTGGAGGCAACAACGCACCATGACCATGGATCAGTCCAGGGGGATCATGGGGCATTGACCACCACCTCGTCGCCCGCCAGCGCGAGCGTATCCAACAAGGCCTTTTTCAAGGTCTCCCAGCGCCACGGCCGCCCTTCGAGGAAAAATCCCTGCGACACAGAGAGCTTCACCTGGGCATAACGACTCGCAGCAAACTCGGTAGTTAGAAAGCACCCCAGCGGGCTAGCCTCAGCGCCCCCCACATGGCGGACATCGAGCCCCGCGGCCGCCAAGTGAGCCCGCCAGACACTCGTGAATTTCTCCGCCAGCTCCGCACCCGCCGGCGTTTCCAAAAGCACCAACCCGTCAGTAGCCGGATCCGTGTGAATCATCACATGCAACAACGCCTCATGCCGGCGCAAATCCTCGGCAATACGCTGCTTGAGCAGCGTCCGATAGGGCCGCTCGTGACGATCCACCAGCTTCACCCGGGTCGTCTCGGGGAGCTTCCGCGAAAAGCGGCTCCAGCGGGCCTCCCCGTCCTTTTCAAAATCTATCAACAGCCGCGTCACGTCGCCATGCACCAGAGGCGTCCGGAGCCTCATCGCGAAGCCCTGCGCCAGGTTCAGCGATCCGGGCTCCCAGCCCTCGGTGGACGTCAGCACCTCCTCGGACCCACGGAAAATCTCCCGATAAGCCTCCGGCACCGCGCAGGTCGCATTGTCACAACTAATCAGATAGGCCGTCATTTACTTGAACTTCCACGAGGCGAAAGAGTCTTTGCAAAATTTCCGGCAAGCGCAACCTCGCATCTTGAAGGCGGCCGATCGCCGGTCGCCCTTCACCCGCGAAGGACGCCTCCGGGATGAGCGTGATGCCGTCGTCGACACCTGATACTTCGACTGGTACGCAAGGCGCAGATCCAAGTGCTTGCCTGAAATACCCGGCTCCGTAGTACTCAACCACACCATCAGCCTTGCCTACGCGCGCCGCAAGCTCATCGGTCTCCGCTCACCATCCTGTGGCGCAAGAATGGGTTCTGTTCGGGGACCTACTCGCCGAGGAACGGCTTGAGAAGGTCGGGATTTGAGGAGTCGTGCGTTTCCCCCGCCAGTCGGCTTCTGGTAGGGGGGACGTCGAGGATGGCAATCCAATGGTCGATGGGTCGTGAATTGGGAACGAGAACGGTTAATGGTGTCATGACTGTATCATGCTGTTCCCACTGCCCTCATAAAACATGTAAGTCATTGAAATCCAATTGACCGCAATCGAATCCTGTAGTCAAGTCCCATCAGTTGTGCTTCCAGCCGCTTCACAGGTCCCGAAGTGGCGGTTTGAGAACAAATCGGCATTTGCCCGAGTTGAACCTTCGCGGGTGTATCGCGCGGTCATTAGCGGACTCTCGCCACTGCCGGTTCCGCGCAGGCATCCCACTCCCCTTGCGGGGCACCATTCTATCACCAGGTGCCCGGCGGTCCGCGGAAAAAACGACCTTGGCAGGTCGGCGCGGATGGCAATGCTCCTCGGCAGTGATCTTGCCCATGAGCCCCTCACCCACCCCGATTCCGCGCCCTGTCCCTCCCGGTCGCAGCGAGTGACACACCTGCCATGGCACAGAACCCAATTCTACAGGCAAAGGCCGTTCGCGGCGGCGCGGCATTCGTCGCAGCTGGAATTTTCCTCAGCCGCATCGCCGGGCTGATCCGGGTCCGGGTTTTCGCGCACTATTTCGGCGAGGGTGGCGCGGCGGCGGACGCGTTCAACGCCGCGCTGAAAATCCCGAATCTCCTGCAGAATCTTTTCGGCGAGGGAGTGCTCTCGGCCTCGTTCATTCCGGTTTACGCACGGCTGCTCGGCGAGAAAAATTCGGTCGAAGCGGATCGCGTGGCGGGGGTGATCGCCACCTTGTTAGCGGTCGTCACTTCGCTGCTGGCTTTGGCTGGCGTTTTTCTCGCGCCCTACATGATCGCCCTGATCGCACCCGGTTTTGTCGGCGCCACGCGCGAGCTGACGATCCAGTGCGTTCAGATTCTTTTCCCCGGCGTGGCGCTCCTAGTGATGTCCGCCTGGTGTCTCGGCGTGCTGAACAGCCACCGCAGGTTTTTCCTCTCCTACTCCGCGCCGGTGGTGTGGAACTTCGCGATCATCGGCACCATGGTCGCATTTGGCGGCCACCAACCCCTGGATCAACTGGCGAGGACGACGGCCTGGGGATTGGTCATCGGGAGCTTTTTGCAATTCGCGGTGCAATTTCCGACGGTATTGAAACTCGCGCCGAATCTCAAATTTTCCGTCGAGTGGGCTTCGCAAAACGTCCGCACGGTTCTCCGCAGCTTCAGTTCCGTAGTGGTGGCGCGCGGCGTCGTCCAGATCAGCGCCTACATCGACAACGTGCTGGCTAGCTTCATTTCAGTGGGTGCCGTCACGACACTGACCTATGCGCAGACGCTCTATCTTCTACCGGTGAGCCTCTTCGGCATGTCGGTCTCAGCGGCCAACCTGGCGGAAATTTCGCGGGACCGCGCTGCGGCTGGAGATGCGGAAGCCGCTAATGAAAAAGTGCGTTCCCATCTCGATCGCGGTCTCAAGCAGGTGGCGTTTTTCATCGTCCCGTCCACAGCCGCCTTCATTTTTCTGGGGGATATCGTGGCCGCGGCGATTCTCCAAACCGGCCAATTCGGCCCCGTCGGGGTCCGCCACGTGTGGTTCACGCTTGCCGGAAGTGGCATCGGGATGCTTGCGTCAACGCTCGGACGGCTTTACTCGTCCACCTTCTATGCCATGCAGGATACCAAAACGCCGCTGCGGTTCGCGATCATCCGGGTGGCGCTCACCACCGTGCTCGGCTACCTCGGCGGGATTCATTTGCCGGGCTGGCTCGGCATTGAAAATTCATGGGGCACCGTCGGGCTGACGGCCACCGCGGGCATTTCCGGCTGGGTGGAATTCTCCCTGCTGCGCCGCGCCTTGAACCGCAGGATTGGAAACACCGGCATTGAGATTTCGTTTCTCGCCCGGCTGTGGATTCCAGCGCTGGCGGGTGCCGCAGGCGGCTGGGGCATGAAGCTGTTAGCAGAGTCCATCGCAAAAACCCATCACATGCATCCGGCCGTCGTCGCCGTCTTCGTGTTCGGCGTCTTCGGTGTCATCTACCTCGGCGGCACCCTGCTCACCGCTGTGCCGCAGGCCCAGGCGCTCTCCCACTCGGTCATCAGCCGCATTCGCCGCCGCTGAAAGCAGGCTCGACATCCCTGACGGGGTCTCTTTTGATAGGGACAGATGAGCAAGCCATCTCCCTATCAATGACCGCTTGCCCAAGGACCGACCTCGACAGCCCGACACAAGAACACCCGGGCCACCATGTGACCCAAGCGTCCTTGAAGATATTCCGTTGCAGGTTATTTGCCCTCGAGCTTTTTAAGATACTTCGCAGGATCCATCTCGAACTTGGGTTTGCACTTCTTGCAGCAGAACTTGATTTCCTGGCCTTGGTAAACGAAGACAACCGGCTGGCCCATTTCGCCGAGCTTCTCGTCGGAGACGATGCAGGTATCGAGCTTGTAGGGCTTTACGGCTTCCTTTTTCCCGTCCGCCTTGACTTCCTTGGCTGGCGGCTTGGTTTCCTCCGCGATGGCGGAAGTGGCGGAGAACGAGGCCAGCGCGGCGAGCAGGCTGGCGGTGATGATGTTTTTGATTTTCATAAGTGGTATCAGTTTTGAGTGGGGATTACGGGTGGCTTTCCTGACCAGTGAGTGTATCACCGGCCGGGGACGAAACCCTTGAAAAAATTCGACTGTCTTGGATCAGAAACGGAAATGGGCTCCCAGCACGAAGCCTGCGATTTCCTGGGTATTCTTCAGGGACATTTCGCTATGGCTGTTGTCGAGTCCCGACCACAATTGGCCTTCCACCCCGGCGCGGAGGCTGGCCGCGATATTCGAGAAGCTGAAATCATATTGCGCGCCGATGCCCAATTCCGTGAGGGTGACCACTTGGTCATCGCTGTTTCTAACACGGACCCGCTCACCATCCATGCCGTCCATGATCATCAACTCATTGCGTGAGTAGTCGCTCTTGCCAAACATCACCGATGCCTTTGCCGTGCCGTATAGCGAGAAGCCGTTGCCCAAAGCGCGGGTCCCGTCCACACCGGCGACGAGCCCGAGGCCCTCGAACGCGGCCTGCTCATGATGCTGGTGGATCCCGCCGCTGTCGTCTTGGACCAACTCGCGGAAATCCTCATCAAAGGTGGCCCAGCGCAAACCGAGCGAAGGTGATAGCGACAGGTCCGCCGTCGGTTTGAAATTTTTCCCGACTGTCCAGTCGAGGTAGGAAGCCTTCAGGTTGAAGCGCTCCTGAAACAGCGCATTCCCACCCAAGTCGTCCGAGAAGCCCTCGAACGTGTCGGCGCGGCTGCCTGGATGATAACCGAAATAGGTCACATTCGTGAACAACGAGTCGTTGAACTGATAGCCCAGCACGGCGCGGCCGGCGAAATCGTAGCCGTCATCGGTAAACGAACTATTGCCTTGAAAAGCCCGCAGGAACAGCTCGTCAAGGTCAAGAGTGAAGCCCGCAGGTGCGAAGGCCGCTTGCGGGTCCGGAGCCGAGGTGCCGGCGACTAACGGGGTGACTAAGGCGGCGAAAAGGCCGACGGCTATGGCGTGTTTGTTTTTCATCTGAGTTGCGGTTTGGAATGGCGGGAAACTTCCCTCCCTCCATCTGTTAATCCCCGACCGCAACCGAAACCCTTTAAGTATTTTTCCCAACATCTCGCGGAAATCGCCGGCGGCTCAGGCCTCAAACTCATGGAGCCGTTCCTTGAGGATCTGGCGAGCCCGATAGATGCGTGTTTCCACAGCCTTCGGGCTGCACTGGGAAATACCGGCGATCTGGGCGTAGCCCATGCCCTCATAGACAAACAAAGTCATCGCCTCCCGCAGGTCCGGGGGCAGGCTGAGAAAGGCCTCATGCACCGCACGGAATTTCTCGGCTGACGAGGCGACCTCCTCCGGGGTCTGTTTCAGATCAGGCATCTCGGGCAGCACCGAGCTCCCATTATCGTGCACCGCGTCGAGCGAAACCGTCGGGTGACGGATCTTCCAGCGGACGTGGTTTCTCGCAAGATTCGAAGCGATGGCGAAAAGATAGGTGCTGAAATTCCCGCTGGGCCTGTAACGCTCGCGGGCTTGATAGAGCCGCACGAAGCATTCCTGCGCGAGATCCGCCGCCGTATCGCGCTGACCGGTCATCTTGTGGAGGAACGCGACGAGGCGTTCGCCCCAGCGGTCCATCAGCGCGTTCAGGGCGAGGTCATCGCCTCCCGCCAGGCGGGCCATCAATTCGGGGTCCGACGCTTCCATGCGGCACTTCTAACGAGAGTGGAGATTTCCAGATTCGCTGAGAGTGAAATCCAGCGCATAAGGAACCATCGTTTCCAGATAACGGGATGCCTGATTTGCATCGAGAACAGCCGCAGTTTCATAGAGATGCTTCAGCATGGCCTGCTGGCACTCGGCGTGAATTCCAGCGTGCTGGCGAATGGCGGCTTCCAGCTCGGGGGTCAGCTTCCGATCCATGCGGCTCACAGCCTCCATTTTCTGGTGGGCCTCGGAAATCCTGCGGCACATTTCCATGCACTTCGGCCGATAGGCGGCGTGGAGTTCGGAAACTTTCGCGAACTGTGTGTCCGTTAGCTTGAGGTCCGTCCTTACCCACGTGAGCTCCGGCATGGAATCCAGAAGATTCCCGCCCGTCCGGGCCATCTTCTGGGAGCGCACAACGCAGAACGCAATCACTCCTGCGAGGAGCGCAATCGCCAGGATAAGGCTTCCCTTTTTCATTTTCCCCTGGAGTGGTTAAACGGGCTGATCGATTGCGCGTAGACGAGCTTGCCATCCTGGCCTTCCGGAGCGGTGACAGCACCTAACCACAGCCCCAAAGTAGCCATCGCGGCAACGCCGGCGACGGCCCCCCAGGGACGGCCGATGACTTTCATGACCGGGGAAAATCTCAGGATCTCCGGCGAGCGGCCCATCTCAGCATTTTCGATGCGGTGCCAGACCTCCTGATTGAATGCGGACGACAAAGGGACATCGTCCCTTGTCGTCCTGAGTAGTTGATCAAATTCGAAGTCTTCCATAATTCTAGGTGGGATAAGCAAGGAGGATGCCACCGTGGGCACCCGGGAGATCACTCCTTCACGGCCATGAACGCGCATTCCTTACCGTTGTCGTTCACGTAAGTCACTTCCGTATGCGTGGGAGCGGAATTGCGTTCGCGCTTGATCACCACTTTGGTCGTCCTTTTGCAGGACGGGCAGGTGACCGCGGCTCCCAGCTTGCAATAGCCCATGGATTGCTCCTTCGAGGTGATCGGGATTTCCGAGACCGATTTGCACTCGTTACACACATAGGCAACCTTCGAGCCCTTTTTCAGATTTTCGAACTGCTCCGGGCGCCCGAGACTCTTCCAATACCCTACGCCGGGTCCGGCTTGGGCGAATGAGGCCACTGCTCCAAAAGCGGCGGCGGTCAGCAACAGGCGGATACGATTTGATGTCGTTTTCATGATCATAGTGATTATTGGTTTGAATTCACCTTGGGAGCGTTTGGTTTTCCGCTCTCCAAACCGTTGAACACCGTCCGCGGTCGTGGCCCTGAACTTTTTTCTGGAAAATCGATTTCACCGCCGACGGACCGTTTCAACAGCGAGTGAGAGTTGCCGAGAAAATTTCGTGCACATCGGCACGATTTCACGCTAGAAACGGCAGAACCCGTTCGTTCTAAAGCCATGCCCCGCGTCACGATCACCATTCCTGAGAAAAACTCGCAGCCTTACCGATTTCAGCTGGACCGCCAGGTGGTCACCCTGGGGCGCGGGAGCGACAATGACATCGCGATCGAATCCGGCTCCGTGTCCGTGCATCACGCGGAAATGCACCGCATCGAGGGCGGTTATGAGCTGCGCGACGCCGGCTCGACGAACGGGATCAAGCTGGACGGCATCCGCTGTGAGAGAATCCCGCTGCGCAGCGGAGCGACGGTGAAAATCGGTGACGTAGCCTTCGATTTCATGCTGACCGAGGAGGAAAACCAGGCGCTGGCTCGCGAGAAACCGCCTGAGCCATCCCCCATCTTGCGCGAGCCTGAAACGGCGGGTCCCGCCAACGCAGCTCCGCGGCGTGCGGCTTCCGTCCCGGCACCCTCGGGCGGCGGTGGCTTCGGCGCGACCTTGTTATTTCTAATTCTCGCAGCCGCCGCATTTTTCGCGGGGCTGGCGGTGCGCTATCAAAAGGAGACCAGGGGCTCGCTGATCGAGGCGATCAGGGCGCACACCGCCGTGAGGGTGGCCCCTGCGGCTCCCGTCGCACCGGTCCAGCCGGCTCCCGCCAAATAGCCTGCGGCTGGGACTTCCGCGGAGTGAATATCGTTAGGATGCTTCCTGCGCTGGACCACGCTTTCCGTTCAGCTATCGGCAGCCTCGAGGGCGTAGCTGTCTTTGCCATCCTTGACGA
>JAYWDF010000836.1:0-3419 GCA_043779985.1 Akkermansiaceae bacterium
CATAAACCGGCGTCCATGAATCCGGCTTGCCGCCGGATTGGGATTCAAAGCTCCCGTTTTCGAGCTGGGTTCCCACCGCGCTGATATCGTCCCAGAGGATTTCCTGGCGAAACACCGTGTCGGCATTTCCCTTTTCCCAGGGGCCATCGAGGATGAGCTCCACCGTCCCATCCTCGACCGGGGTAAAGCTGATGGAGATCTCGCGCCAGTCCCACCAGAGGATAGGAAAAATGACGTCCAGATGGCGTTCTCGAACGGCTGGGTCCTTTTCCCACGAGGCGGGGGTGGCGCTGCCGGTGGTAACCCGGACGGCGCCCAAGGGGGCTTGTCCGGCGGGAACTCGCAGCCATAGCCGACCCTCGGTGGCCTGACGGAGGGGCTCTTGGGCGGATAAGATGGTGCTCAGGGTGGTGAGTAGGACCAAGGGGCGTATCATGGGAGGAATTTCAATGGGATCCGGGCTTGCCGCGAGTGCATGTGATGTTTATTCCCATACGGCATGGACCATCATGTATATTTCTGGCTAAACGAAGAACATCAAAATGACGCGGACCGCGCGACGTTCGAGCAAGGACTTGCCGGACTTTTTGAAATCGGCCTTGTGGCCGGCGGACGTTGGACCGTCCCTGCAAAGGTGATGGTTCGCCCGGTGATCGACCAGTCATGGGACTACGCGCTGACGATGCAGTTTAACAACATCGAGGATCATGATGCCTATCAGGTGGATCCTGATCACAATGCGTTTATCAGCGCCTTCAAGGATTGGTGGAAGCAGGTGCAGGTGAAAGACCTTGCCTGATCCGCTACTGCATCAATTGCCGGAGTGACGCTTTGAGCTCTTCGGGCCAATCGAGGGTGTCAAGCGTTTGGGCATCCGCCCAAGCTGGATCGATCTTGAGCAGGTCTTGAAAATAGACCGCCGCGTCATCGGTGGCGCCGGTCTGGGCCGCGGCGATGGTGAGCAGGGCGGTTGCGTTTTCTAACTTCTCATCGGGGAAGCCGATACGCTGTCCTTCGCGCAGGAATCGATAGGCCCGCTCGGAATTTCCGGTGAGCAAGGCGACCCAGCCCGCCCGCAGCGCGAAATTTCCGTCCTGCGGGTAGCGATGCATGCCGGTGGTGAGGATTTCCATCGCCTGTTGCGGGTCGGAGTTCTCGAAAGCGGTGTAAGCGGCCTCGGCGTAGTCGCCGGGAAGATGCGTGGCCACCGGATGCTCGGTGATGAGCTCGATCCAGCGCGGATGGGCTTTCTGATAGTCGCCGAGTGCGGTGAGCGCGAGTGCTTCCGCTCTTAGGCAGGGCTCCGGCGGGGCACCGAGGTTGCGGGCGAGGTTGGCGAGTTGGAAGGTGGTTTCCGTTTCCTCCTTGTGCGCGGAAAATGCCAGCGCGGCCTTGAGGCAGGCTTGGGCGAAGCGGGCGCGTCCTACGGCCGCGATGGTGGCGGGATCGGTGAAGCGCGCGATGATCGCCTTTCGCTGCTCGGCTGTAGAAACCTCGGGCACTTCGATCGCCGCAAGCTCCCCACGGATGCACTGGCGGAGATTCTCCAGCGCGGGTGTGAAGTCCGCCTGCTCCCAGCCTTGCCAGTCCTCGCGCAGGCGGATCTCCGGTAGTTCCGGCAAGAACTCCGGCCAACTCGAGAGCGCATCCGCCTTGCGCCCTTGAAGCCAAGCAATGCGGGATCGCGAAATCTGGCTTAGCATGGGCGGCAGGTCCACAGCGGTGCTCAGGCACGCTTCGATCCACTCAGGTTGATCTGACTTCAAGGCCAGCGCCAGAGCCGTAGCGGCGGCCGGGCCCTTTCCTCCCGCAGACTGGATGGCGGCAAGCACCGCGTTAGAGTTGCTAGAGTTGAAGATTTCCTCCAAGGCCGCGCGACCGGCCCATGCCTTGCCATCCGGGTCGGCGATCGCCAGACGCTCCCGCAGCAGTTGGAATGCACCCGGGGCCGCGGCGCGGGATCCGATGGCTTTGAATTCACCGCTGAGGGCGCTAAAATCCAGCTCGGGGAAAATTGCGAGGATGGCGTCTAACCTGCAATTATTGAATGCTTTGACACGGTCGGCGGGGCCGCTGTGGGTGAAGGCCCGCTCGCTCTCGATGTAGCGGCCGCCGGCTAATGCTTCGGCAAGCATCTCAAGATTGGCAAGATGCCGCTGATCCAGAGCGAGTGGCTTATGGTCGGCATTTCGCTCGCCCGGCAACGGGAGTAGGCGGTGAACCGTCACGGTGCCGCTCATTTCGCCGGTGATGACGCGATGGTCATCGAAGCACGCGGCGGTGACTGCCGATTTCAATTCGATTGGAGCATGCTGACCCGTTAGAATCGTCACGATCGTTTCGTGAACGGCGAAGGGCGCGGATTCTCTATCGCCCATCAGTCCGGTCCACAGACTCGGTTGGAGGCTCCAAGGGAAACGCACGGCCAGAGCCTTCGCTTCGAGTGAGCCGTCGTCGTTTTCGCTGTAGGAAATGATCGACTGGGCGGCCGACTGATGGGATCCCTGGCTTTGAAGGGTTAGAGCGGAGTTTCCATCTCGCGAAAACTGGGCTGCCAGCAGCTTTGCCGGGTCCGGCAGGGGAGTTCTGGTAATCGGCTCGACGGGCGAAACCGGCATTTCCAGCAGGCTTCCATCTGCATGCAGCACGCGTAATCGGCTGCGGTCGAGGTAGGCGGCGAGGGGTTGGGGGGCGCTCGTGGCGAGGGGTTCGGACGAGCGGATGATTTGCCCGGACGCAGTATCCCGGAGCTGCCAGACAATCGAATGATCCTTTTCCGAGACGTAGTTGGGATGGGCCATCAACAGGCCATCGCTGGAAAAGGCGATGACCGCAGAGGAGGTTAGAAAGTCAGGCAAAACACCAAGATCGCGGATGGGCTTCAGAGTTTGCGCGTTGCACAGCAAGGTCACCGGTCCCCGCTCGACCACGACGGATTGGTGTCCCGGGTCGAAAGTCAGGCTCCGGGTTGCGCAGTCGGCAGCGGGAAAGAGGACGTTCTCGATTTGCAGTGTTTCGAGGTTCCAGCGGACGGTCGTATTGCATTTTCCGCCCAAGCTCACCCACAATGCCGAGGGCCCGGAGCTGGCAATCTGGTCGATCGGCAGGGGGTGGGCGAGAGTGAGGGTTGGAAGATTCCAAACCGTTTCCCGCAGAATTTTTTCCACCAAAGCGCGGGCCTCGCCCGATGCCGGATCCGCTCTGAGCGCGGACACTAGCAGAGCCAGCGCATGGTCCGGCCGCCGCTGCTCGAGCTTCGTCTTGGCGGCGTCGATCCGGGCGCCTGCGAGTTGTGAAACAAGGTCGGGAGCGATTTGGACCGCCGGCTTCTGTGCCGACTCGCGGGATGGCTTGCAGCCGGTGGTGATCCCGAATAGGCCGAGCAACGGCACTAAGATAAACCCCACGCCGCGATTTCG
>JAYWDF010000837.1:0-3414 GCA_043779985.1 Akkermansiaceae bacterium
CGCGAAAGCCGACACCTATGACTGGACGGGCGCGACCAACGGCAACATGTCTGGCACGACTGCAAACTGGGGCGGCACCGTCCCCACAGGCACAGACATCGCTCGCTGGAATGCCGCCACCTACACCACCGCGCCCACTGCCAATGCCAACATGGCCGTCGGCGGGTTACTGTTCGACGCGGGCAACACAGCGGGCGTCACCTTTGGCACGGGAGCCCTCACACTCACCCTTAATGGCATTTCCAGTGTGGGCATCCAGCTCAACAGCGGCAGCGGAGCGGTCAGCACGGGGAGTGCGAAATTCGCCCTCGGAGCCGCACAGTCTTGGACGAACAGCTCCAGCAGTCTTCTCACCGTAGGAGGCACGATCGCAAATGCGGGATTTATCCTCGCTGCTAACGGTTCGGGCAACACCACACTCGGCGGTGTCATCAGTGGCACCGGCGGCATTTCCAAGAGCGGCGCGGGCACGCTCACTTTGAACGGAGCTAACACCTTTACCACGGGAGGGGTGTCCCTGAGTGGAGGCACGCTGAGTCTTGGCAACAATGCGGCTCTGGGGGCATCAGCCACCAGCCTGCTGACGATTACCGGAGGAACGATTGACGTCACTGCCGCACGCACGACCAACAATGCCCAAAACTGGAACGGTGATTTCGCCTTTGCCGGCACCAATACATGGAGCACCGGCACCGGAGCTATCACGCTGGGTGCGACCCGGCAGGTGACGGTCTCTGCCAGCACGATGACCGTGGCCGGAGTGATCAGTGAGGGTGGAAGCGGGTTTGGACTCACCAAAGCGGGTGCAGGCACCTTAACCCTTTCCGGCGTGAACACCTTCAGCGGCACCACTACCATTGAGGTCGGCGTGTTGAATACAACGACACTCGCTGCGGTTAACACCGCGAGCGGCCTTGGCAAAGGATCTGTCGGTGGTTCGGCGGCGGACTTGGTTTTCGGTGGCGGCACCTTGCAGTATACCGCTGCGGCAGCGGCCTCGACCGACCGGCTCTTTACCATTGGTGATGCCAATGGGTTGACGGCGACCTTGGATTCCTCGGCTGCGGCAACTGGAAATCCCATGAGCTTTACCAATACAGGGGCGCTGGTTCTGGGTGGCTCGGGTGCCCGCACTTTAACGCTGACCGGATCAAATACCGGTGCAAACACCGTTGCCTCCATTATTGGCGATGGCGCGGGTGGAGCCACGGCCCTCGTCAAATCAGGTGCCGGAACTTGGGTGCTCTCCGGTGCCAATATCTACACCGGCGCGACCACCCTGAATAGCGGAACTCTCAGCGCAGGCACAACCGGCAATCTCGGTGCCGCGGCTTCCAATCTCGTGTTTGACGGAGGTGCTCTCCGGATTACGGGAACAACGATCACCAATGTGGCGGGAATCGGCCATGCCGTTATCCTTAACCCTGGTAAAACCGTGGGTCTGGATATCAACAATGTCGCCAATACCTTCACTTTTGACCAAGTGCTTAATCAGACCACTGGTGGCCTGACGAAATTGGGTACAGGTATATTGGTTCTTAACCAAGCCAATACTTACAGCGGTGCGACGAACATCAATGCCGGTGCCCTTCAAATCAGTGCAAGTAACCAGCTCGGAGATGGGTCAGCGACAAACGTTATCTCAATGGCCGGAGGCAAGCTGCAAACAACCAGCGGCTCGTACGACCTAGGGGCGACGCGGCTAATCTCATTAGCCGCGAACAGTACGATCCAGATTGATGCGGGAGTACTAACGGTGAGCGGTAATATTACCAGCACGGTTAACTCCACATTGACGTTTCTTACTGCTCCTGCCGGAACCAGTAGCGTGCTCATCAGCGGAACTATCACTGATGGTGCAGGCGGAAAGATCACAGGCCTTCAATTTGGCGTGAATTCCAATGGAACGGGAATCGGAACGGCGGAGATTACCGGCACAAATTCATACTCTGGAAACACGCTGGTAGATTTTTTCCAGGGCGGAGCGGGCATTCTTACCACCTCTGGAACCAACTCGTCTTCGACCGGGACGACGCTTGTCCAAGGCGGAACTTTGAATCTTAATAACGCCAACAACGGCGGTATTGCAGGGGGCTTGCTCACGCTGTTTGTTGGCAACCTCAAGGCCAGTACCGCAGCCATTCTGAGCAACGCTGTTCTCAACAGTAATAACTTTGGCATTACTGGCTCCCAGAGTATTACATTCAACGGCGACTTTACCGCTGGAGCAGCTAGCGGGAGAGGAATCACCAACAGCATGACTGCCGGAGTGCTGACCTTCAATGGTTCCAATTTTAACTTGGGAACGGCAAGTGGCACAGGAAATACCTACTCGCATGGCGGCACAGGCAACACCGTTATCAACAGTGTAATTCAGGATTACAGCGGTGGCGTAGGAACAGCGGGAGGTAACCTGACAATAAGTACCAGCGGCACGGCATTCACAATACTAAGCAATAATTCCAACAGCTATACCGGAGCCACCACCATTACCGGCAACGCCGCGGCAACTACGGCGCATGCCTTTGGCGACACCACCGGAATTAGCATTTCGGCATCGGGGAAACTCAATTTGCGAGGGGATGCAAATACCAGCTTCACCAGGCTGACAGGCGGGGGATCGTATGGGGTTTCAACCAGTGCTTCCGGTGCCACGATCAGTGTGGATCAGGCGACAGTGGCGGGAACGGGTGCCAAAACGATGACGATCGGGAATGTTGGCACCACCTCCACGGCTGCGACTTATGTCTTGAATCTCACAGGAGCGAACAACACCAGCCTCAGCCTCGGCGCGGTAACGGGTGCCACCTCAATTGCGGTAGGCGCTGTGACAATCGCGAATGCGATTGCAGGCGGAGGCTCTGCGAACTTGGCAAGCTACACAAGTGGCAATACGGTCGGTGGCGAAACGCTCACCTTCAATGGCGTCGGCAACACCACGGTCACAGGAGCTATCACGCCTAGCTCTACGGCCCTCTCATTGGCGAAATCGGGAACTGGAACACTGACGCTTAATGGTGTCAACACCTACACAGGCGCGACCACGATCAGTGGCGCGGGAACTCTGATTGTTAGCGGTTCTTTGGGCGCGGGGAGCGTCAGCGTCGCCAACACCTCGACTCTCGGCGGCAATGGCAATATCGGAGGCAATGTCAGCATCGCATCCGGCGGTCATCACGCGCTTGCGGTCGCGGCGACACCAGGAACCCAGGTCACCCGCGCCATCACCGGCACCTTGTCCCTCACTTCAGGCAGCATCCTCGATCTCACCGCCGCCGTCACTCCTGCCGGAGGCATCTATATCCTTGCCACCGCCAGCAGCATCACCGGAACTCTCGGTACGCCGGTTCTTACCGGTATCCCGGCCGGGAGCACGGTCGCCATCGTCGGTGGAAACAGCCTGCAGCTCACCGT
>JAYWDF010000838.1:0-3411 GCA_043779985.1 Akkermansiaceae bacterium
TGGAAATTCATCGATCACATCGAACACGCCTGGCACCAGTCCGACACACCGCCGCCGATGGCGGAATTCGTCGCCGGTTCATGGGGCCCGAAGGAAGCCGATGAACTTCTCCAACAGGATGGCAACGCCTGGCGTCGGCTGTGATTTCACCTCAACCTTGAAGTCCCATGTCTGTTGATTTGATCCCCGAAGTCTGCCCCGAGCTTGGAATCGAAGTTCCTGTAGCCGCCATCGACCGCGAGCTGCGCAAGCTCTGGGAACAGGACGACGCGCGCACCAATGCGTCGCTGATGAACCTAGTAGTCTATTCGGAAAAACCCGGAGCCTTGATAGAGAACTCGGCAATCATCCGCGAGCTCACCCGCGAGCACGCCTGCCGGGCCATCCTCGTCGGCATCGATCGGGCCGAACCACAACCCAGCCTGCGCGCCTGGATCACCGCACATTGCCACCTTGCCGATGGTCGCAAGTCCGTCTGCTGCGAGCAGATCGCCTTTCACCTCACCGGCCGGGTCACCGGGCGTTTCCGCAACACGGTTTTCGCCCACCTCAACTCCGACCTGCCTTTGGTGTTCTGGTGGCAAGGCGAGCTGTCGGACATTCTAACTGAGCGCCTCGTCAGCGTGATGGACCGGCTGGTCATCGACAGCTCCTCGTGGGCGCAGCCAGCAGCATCATTCGCCATGATCGAGGAAACCTCGCAGGCCAATCCCGATCTGATCATCCAGGACCACGCTTGGACGCGGTCGTGGCAATTTCGTGTTGGAATTGCCAGCTTGTTCGATGATCCCTCTGCCCAACAGGCCTTGCCGGAAATTCATGGTGTCCAGATCACCTATCATCCGGAGCACCGGAACACCGCGCTTCAAATTCTTGCGTGGCTCGCGGTGCAAGCGGGATGGAAAGACCAGGAAGCCCCGGGTGGGTTCGCTTTCGAGTCCCAAGCCGGTGTCGCGATTTCCGTGACGCTTCATGCGGATGCCAGTTCCCCTCCCCTCTCCGCGGTGATCATCCAGGCCAAGCACACGGTCGTCCAGGTTACCCAGAAGGCCGGAGCCTCCCACGTCGAGCGCCAGGTGGAAACCGCCGGCTACAAGGCGACCTCGCTTTCGCCGATTGACCCGACGACGCCCGCCGCACTCGTCGCCGTGCAACTTGCGCGCGGCGGAAAAAATTCGCTCTACCAGAAAATTCTCCCGCGCTTCCGTCAGATGCTTGCGTCCGGGTTCCTGACTGAAAGCTGATGCGCACGCCGGTCCTTTACGAGTCCCATTGCCACACGACCTTGTGCAAGCATGCGTTCGGCGAGCCGGACGCTTATGCGGCAGTCGCCTTGGCGCGAGGATTCAAGGGGATCACCTTCACCTGCCACTGTCCGCTGCCGGATGGATTCTCCGCGAACGTCCGGATGGCTCCCGGACAATTCGACGACTACGTGGCAATGATCGCCGCCACCCGCGCCGCATTCGCCGGCCGGCTCGACGTGCGGCTGGGGCTGGAAAGTGATTACTATCCCGGAGTCGAGCCATGGTTGGAAAAACTCCATGCCCGCGTGCCGCTCAGCCACGTGCTGGGCTCCGTCCACTATCAGGTGTCCGACTACCGCAAGCTTTTCTACACCGGGGATGTCCACAGCTATCAGGAGCTCTACTACGAGCACCTCGCCCTCTCTGCGGAGAGCGGGCTCTTCGACACCCTCGCTCATCCGGATCTCATCAAGAACGAGTCCCCTGCCGATTGGAATTTCGAGCGCCTGCGGCCCCACATCGCACGCGCGCTCGACCGCATCGCCGCCACGGGAGTCGCCATGGAGCTCAACACCAGCGGCGTACAAAAGGATCTGCCGGAAATGAACCCCTCGCCGTCCCAGCTGGTCATGATGCGGGAACGCGGCATCCCCGTCGTCATCGGCGCCGACGCGCATGTTCCGGAACGCGTCGGTGATGGCTACCTCACGGCGCTCCGCTTGCTAGAAAATGCGGGCTACACAGAGGTGAGCTTTTTCATCGATCGCAAGCGCCAGAGCGTGGCGATCCAAACAGCTTGGGAATCCCTGATAGAATAGCCGCGCGCCCCTGCGGCGATCACGTCAGGAGACCATCGGCCGGACCGGCACTCCGCGGCAGGCGAAGTGGGCCTTGGCCTCGCCCACCGTGTGCATCCCGAAGTGGAAGATACTGGCCGCCAGAACCGCATCGGCCTTCCCTGCTCCGAGCACATCGACCATGTGATCGAGATTTCCCGCGCCGCCGCTGGCGATCACCGGGATCCCGATGGCGGAGGACACCGCCGCCGTTAGCTCGATGTCATAGCCCGCCTGCGTGCCGTCTGAATCCATGCTGGTGAGAAGGATCTCCCCGGCACCGCGCCGCCAGACTTCCTTGGCCCACTCGACGACGTCGAGACCGACCGGAGTGCGGCCACCGTGAGTGTAGACGCCCCATTTCCCGGGACCTTCGCGCTTCGCATCGATTGCGACGACGATGCATTGGCTGCCGAAGGCCTTGGCTCCGGCGTCGACGAGGCCGGGATTGGTCACCGCCGAGGTGTTCACACCTACCTTGTCCGCACCTGCTAGAAGCATCTCCCGCATGTTTTCCACCGTGCGGATGCCGCCGCCGACCGTGAGCGGGATGAAGCACTTTTCCGCCGTGCGGCGGACGACGTCGACCATCGTGTTGCGATTGTCCGACGAGGCCGTGATGTCGAGAAACACGAGCTCGTCCGCTTGCTGCAAGTTGTAGGCGATCGCGCACTCGACCGGGTCGCCGGCATCGATAAGATCCACAAAGTTGACGCCCTTGACGACGCGGCCATCGGTCACATCCAGGCAGGGAATAATTCGTTTCGCAAGCACGTGCGGAGGTTTGGAGATGATGCGGCAAGAATCAAAACAAAACGCCCGGCTGCGACGAGGCGGCCAGGCGTTTTGGTGAAATTCGGGAAAATGACTGGATCAGTCGAGTTTCGGCTTCCCGACGCGACGAACGGCGCCGAAGCGTTTTTGGAATTTGTCGATGCGTCCTTCGGTATCCACGAACTGCGCGAGTCCGGTGAAGAAAGGATGGGAATCAGAAGTGATGCCGATCGAGATGAGGCTGTGTTCAACGCCATCGATGACTTCCTTTTTCTCGGAGGTCTTGGTCGAGCGGCTGATGAAACGTTTGCCGGTGGTCATGTCAACGAAGACGACCGGATTGTATTTCGGATGAAGATCCTTTTTCATGGGAATGGAGTTGCCGACACGTTACCGACGCGTCGGGGCGCGGAGAATGACCCATAAAATCGACCTGTCAAGCGAGCATCCAGAACGAATCGCAAAGTCGCATTGCGCCAAGTAGAATGACACCGGGAAGGGGATGAGAAATCGGCTGTAGTCGGTCGTTGCGCCAGAAAGAATGACACCCAGAT
>JAYWDF010000839.1:0-3408 GCA_043779985.1 Akkermansiaceae bacterium
GCCTCCGCTTTCTCCTTCAGCAGGCCGGGGCTCATGGCGTCCGGGTGCGATTGCTGATAGATCTCGCTGATTTTCAGGAACGTTGCGCCCGGCTTGCCGTCGATCATTCCCGGAGAAAACAGTTCCCGATCGAGGAACACCTGCAGTCGCACGTTGTCGAGTTCGCGCTGCAACTCGCCGCCGGGATCCACAGGCAATGGCTCCGGAAGGATCACTGCCTTTCCCGGCTTCTTTTTCCCGGCGACTTCCTTTACGGGTGCCGGAGGCGGTGGCGGAGGGATCATTGTGAGCAGCTCCCCCGCGGCGGGAATGCGCAAGACCTGCCCGATGTGAATGACATCGTCCTTCTGATCGTTGAACTGCTTCAACTGCCACACGGCCATGTCGAACTTCTTCGCGATCTTGGCGATGGCATCGCCTTTCTTCACCTGGTAGGTCTCCGGACGCAGCACGGCGGGCCCGCCCGGTAGGGCCGCGGGATCGCCGGGCGGCTTCGGCACCAGCGCCTCGGGCAGCGGCATGCCCCACTCCTTTTGTTCCGTTGGCGCGACCCACCATTTCCAATTCACGGCAAGCTCTAGGCCCGGCTCGGTTTTCGGCGCCCGGCCCGATGATGGCCCCACGGTTTGGGAATACAAACCACCACAGGTGAACCAGGCGGTCGCGATCAGCGACAGAGGACGCACAATGGAAAATCGCATACCTATATCCATAACGCAGCCCGGACTGATGGCAAAGCGGAATCAGCCCTATCATGAGGTGAAAATCCGATGCGGGTGGCGCCCATGGAAGTCTTAGAAAGACTTCCATCCACCGTGGCTTGCCGAAGTCCTGATCAGATGTCGCAGGTCTCCACGCCCTTGCGGAGGCTGGCGAGGGGATCACCGGCTAACGGAACAAACTCCTGACCGACGTGACCCGCGTAACCGGTGTCCGCGATGGCGCGCATGATGGCTGGATAGAAGAGCTCCTGCGTGGCGTCGATTTCATTCCGCCCGGGGCAGCCGCCGGTGTGATAGTGGGTGAACCAGCGGTGGTTCTCACGGATGGTGCGGATGATGTCGCCCTCCATGATCTGCATGTGATAGATATCGTAGAGCAGGCCGAAGTTTTTGCTGCCAAGAGTTTCGCAAAGTTTGACGCCCCACGCGGTGTGATCGCACTGGTAGTCCGGGTGGTCGATTTTGCTGTTGAGGAGCTCCATGACGAGGGTGAGATCGAGTTCTTCGGCAAGCGGAAGCAGCCGGCGGAGGCCGGTGGCGCAGTTTTGGAGGCCATCCTCGTCGGAAATTCCCTCGCGGTTGCCGGAGAACACAATGACGTTTTTCGCTCCGGCGGCCGCGGCTGCTTTCAGATGCGGCTGGTAGATGTCCACCAGCGTGTCATGGTGTTCGAGGCGGTTGAAGGCTTTCTCGATCGTGCCGACGGATGTGCCGTCCGCGGTTTTCCCAACTGGAAAGCTGATCATGGCGCAACCGAGGCCGTGGCTTTTCAAAACCGGCATCTCGTCGGGCATCACGAGCTCGACGGAGGAGATGCCGATGTCCCTGGCGGCGATGCAGAGGTCTTCTAACGAGATACCACCATAACACCAGCGGCAGACGGAGTGGCGGATGCGGCTCATTTCAGAAAATCAGCAATTGAGGCGCTCGCGGAAATCAGCGGTCCAGAGCAGGGCGACGATGGTTTCCTGCGCCGCCTCCATGGTCGCGCGCTCGGCGGGCTCGGCGTCCTCGTGGCCGGCGAGGTGCAGGAGACCGTGAACCATGTAGCGCAAAATCTCGCGGGCGAGCGGTTCGTCATATTCCGCCGCCTGGCGCTCGGCCACTTCCGCACCGATGACGATCTCTCCGTGATGGAAGGTGATGACGTCGGTGGGTCCCTCGATGTTCATGAAATCACGGTGGACCTGGTCGCTGGTCGCGTCGTCCACGATGGCGACTTCGAGGGTGCCGAGGAGGGAAAGCGGCGAGTCGTCCTCAGCGGCGTTTTCCAAGGCGAGTCGTGCGGCTTCGTGGGCCACTCCTTCGAGGGCGGTGAGCCAGCACTCGGGGATTTCCGTGATTTCCTGATTATTACCGATGATGACTTCGAGCGACATGGGGGGTGATCTTTCGGATGATGGAGTTTAGGCGCGCTTGGGCATCGGGATGACGCGGCCACCTTGGCTGGCGTCGCTCGCCAGACGCTTGGTCGCGGCGGCACGGTCGTCGTCTTTCGGGTAGTCAATGCGGCTGTGGAGCATACTACGGAGAGTGTTGGAAAAGCTATCTTTAACGATGGCGAGTTCGCGCAGCGTGAGCGGGCAATCGTCGAGCTGGCCGTCGTTGATTTTTGCGTGCACCAGATCGTCCACCATCGCCCGGATTTTGGCGGGAGTCGGTTTCTTGAGCGAGCGTGAGGCACTCTCGACAGTGTCGGCCAAGGCGATGATGCCGCTCTCGCGGGAACTGGGCCGCGGGCCGGGGTAGCGGAAATTCTTTTCCTCCACCACCGGGAGATCCTCGGGGTTTTCCAGTCGGCGATCGACCTTTTCCATCTCGGTCTTTTTCTGTTCCTGCGCGCGGCGGTAGAAAAAATAGACCAGCGAGTCGGCGTGGTGCTCTTGGATCACGTCGATGATGCGGGGGTTGAGCTTGTGTTTCACCGCCAGATCGACCCCGTCTTTCACGTGGGCGATGATGATGAGCGAGCTCATCGTCGGGGTGAGGCTGTCGTGGGGGTTTTCCGCGCCGCCGTGTTGGTTCTCAATGAAATAGCCGGGCTTTTTGAGTTTTCCCACATCGTGAAAATAGGAGCAGACGCGGCACATCGGGGCATTCGCACCGATTTTCTCGGCGGCGGCTTCGGAGAGGGCGGCGACGACGAGGCTGTGGTGAAAGGTGCCGGGCGCTTCGAGCTGCATCTGGCGGAGTAATTTGTGGTTTAAGTCGCTGAGTTCCAGCCAACTGATGTCCGTGGTAAGGTGGAAGGTCCCCTCAAACAGCGGGAGCAGGCCGCTGATCAGGAGAGCGGTCACGACGGCCGTGCCGAACGCCGCAGCGCTGCCGGCCCCGAGAAGTTGCAGGTGGTCCATCGATTTCGGGCCGAAAACCGACGCGACGTCGAGACGACCGAGGATCATCCCGAGCACGAGCGTGACTGCTCCGACGTAAATCCCGGATTGCAGGAGCTGGAGCCGTTTGCGAACTTGATAGGCCAGCAGGACGCTGGTCATGCCCGCGACCAGACTGAGGATCATGTAGCCGAGCACGTCGGCCTGCGGGACGAGCAGGCACCCGATCAAGGTGACAAAGACTGCGGAAAACGACGCGACCGCCCGGCCCAGGAGGACACCATGGAGCATCGGCGCGAGGGCGAAGGGCACCGCGAAGAAGCGGAATTCCTCGGGAATCGTGCCCCCATCCA
>JAYWDF010000840.1:0-3400 GCA_043779985.1 Akkermansiaceae bacterium
GACACCTCTCTTGAACGGCCCGATAAATCTCATTCTCCCACCGATAGCAAATCATCCGATGTCACCGCGAAAAAAATCGCTTCTTGCCCGTGGGGAATCATCGCCAGTTTCATTGTCTTGTTAGTGGTAGCGCTTGTGGCTTGGCTGAAAGCGCGAAAGGCAAAATCCACTCGCTGAAGATCGTCGCTCCGCACCACCAAGCATCCCGCTGGCGTCTGTCACGCGAGCTGCTAAGTCCTGCGGGAACAGGTGACGTGCGCGGGGTAATGCTGCATCCAGTCCGGGTGCCTCCCGCAAGCGGGTCCCTCCCTCTGATGTTCCCTCGGGGAATACCCTCGGCAGCATTACCCGTCGCAGTCACAAGTGCCCTCCGGCCTGTGCAGCTCCCGCGCCAGCCGCATGTTAGGCTCGTAGTCGTCACGGGACAGACCTTCAGTCGTCTTGCCTTCCCCTTGTCAGGACAAGGGGAAGGCACACGGGAACATGGATTTCGGAGCTCGGGTGGCTGGCCTGCGTCTCCACTCCCCCATGCTACACCCGGAACATTACTGCTCCCAGCGTAGGGCTTGTGGCCAGAGCTACTGGCTAAGTTTTCTCTGTAAGACTCTGTCATTCTCTGTTTCAAGCCGGTTTATCCCGGCGCTTTCACTGATACCATCGAGGAGGCTTCCCACACAATCACTCCGTCGATGTGGAGTTCAACGTAAGCGTTGGGGCCATCGTCCCAATCGGGTAAGTCCAACACAAAGACTGACTGCTAAGGAATTGCTTTTGGGGTGAAGGCCGTTGAAAGAGCTGGTGGCCGGACCGGAGGCGGAGAAAAGGGGGTTGGTCGTTTGCCAAACGACCCCGGTCATCAGTCCAACGCCCTTGGTTTTTAGCCTGAATACCTGGGTCGTTTACCGAAATACTGGCATATTCATCCTTTCAGGGTAGAATTCTTAATCACAGCCACTCGACGCCGCACCAGCAGTCCGATTTACATTATTCGCCAATGGCTCGCATGATTTGTTCAACGGACACCTCAAGCGCCCTGGAAATCCTCAGAACATTGGCAAACGACGGCAGCACTCCGCCCGACTCAATATGTCCTAGGCCGGTCCGGCTGATCCCAGACATTTGGGATAATTGATTCTGCGAAATTCCCTTCTCGACGCGCACCGCACGCAGATGTGAGGTGACAGCCAAGGTAATTTCCTCAGGCGTTTTTTGCGATACCCGCCACTAAAACCAACTTGACGGATCAATTCAGGATGACCAAATACGGACACGTATCGAACTAAAGCCTGTTTATTCGCATTCATTCCTATCTGCGGCTCAATTGCCGCAGAGCCTTTGTCGCCCCAATCCACCCCCGCCCATGTCCTCGGTAATCTCCCGGACGGCACCCCACCACTTCCCGAGCCGCCGAAACCCAAATACATCATTCCCGCCAAGGACATCCTCGAAACCGAGATCCACCAGCAAGGCGGACGCCAGATCATCGTCCGAAAGATCGCCCCCATCGCGCTCCCACCGCCGGTGGTCGCAACCCCGCCGGACCTCAAGCAATCCGCCAGCCAGAAATTCAGCGCCGATGTAGAGGCAGAAGCGAAATTTCCTGATCAAGAATTGCTGCTCGTAAGAGCCAGCGTTTTTCACGCTAAGGACGGGAGTGTGCGTTCCCTCGTTTGCCTCTCACCCCTGGGCAAAAGCGAATCCGTCACCTTCTGGTCCTCCGCTGACTTCGCGCTTTTATCCGGCTTCGCATCCTTCGTCGGAGCTGATGGAGAAACCCACGGTCTCATGATGTCATGGGGCGCTGAGGAAATCGACAGCATGTCCGGCTTTATCGCCAAGCACGGCCCCGAATACGGTATTTCAAAAGCACCCGAGCTTCCCGCAGGCAAAGCCACCTTCGCCATCATCTCGGAAAAAACTCCGCCTGATACCCTCGCCTCCATTCAAGCCCTCCACGACCTTTACAATAACGAGCACGACCGACTCAACGCCGCCTACGAAGGCCGCGAACATGCCCGTATTCAGCAAGAAGCCGAGCTAAAAGCCCATCCGCCCAAACCCAAGGACATCGTCCTCAACTACTGGCGCATCGAAAAACCGGCTGCTGTTAAAGGAGGTGCCAAATGAAGCACATTCTTTCCATCTCCCTGGCCTCTTGCCTCTGGATTCTGGTCTCTCCCGCCGCTCACGCGCTTGTGGACACCAACAACAACGGCGTCAGCGATCTTTGGGAAAAGCATTTCAACGCAGGCAATCTTTTCACCAATCTCGATCCCCAAGCCGACCCCGACGGCGACGGCTGGACCAACGCCCAGGAAGCCGCCGCCGGAACCGATCCTTTTGATCCCAGACCGCCCGACGGCTATCTCCTCCCCGACTTCGTCCACATCCCCGAGACATGGGCGGATTCTAATGGCGATGGCATTCTCGAGCACACCCCCGAGGCTATCACCCTCACCTGGGTCACCATCCCCGGCAAACAATACACCCTCCAAAACTTGCCCGATCTCACCGCAGGAAGCTGGTTTTCCGTCGGGCCATCGTTCATCGGCAACGGCGGAACCGTGGAAAACGGCATCCCGATCACCGAGTCCACAGGCGTTCGCCCCGACAAGAACTTCTGGCGAGTCGCCATCGCTGACACCGATACCGACGGCGACAACCTCACCGATGCCGAGGAATACCAACTCGGCACCAATCCTAATTCGCTAGATTCCGACCAAGACGGCATGAGCGACGCTTGGGAACTCGCCCATGGACTTGATCCCAACGACGATGGATCGAGCAATCCAGACAATGGAGCCAACGGAGATCCAGACTACGACGGCTTCAGCAACCTAGCGGAATACCTTGCCGGGACCGGCCCACAGAATTCCGACAGCTATCCCCTCATTACTCCTCGGCTCGTCGGCGAGCAAGCCACCATCACCGGAACACGCTACGGCTTCACGGGCTTTCAAGCCCCTGCCAAGCGATACAAAATTCGCGTCAGCCACATTACCAGCACCGACCCTGACAACGATGGCGATGGCGGCGATAGAACCGACACCGATAGCTACAACGATCTCCAAACCGGCATTCTTACCCAAACTACAACCGGAAATGCTGGCACCGCTTACGGAATCACTTGGACCGTGACCGGTGACACCACCCGTAACCGCGACGGAACCGACAATGACGGCAGCGGAGAAACCTCTACCGCCACCGAAACCCTAGCCGCCGAATACACCATCCCCGAGTTTCAAGCAAACGTCGAGAGCTGGATACCAGCTTATCAGGACCAATTCACCAGCTATGACACCACCGCCAGCATCGCCCTGACTCCTGAAGCCACCGATCCGGAACCCGCCACTGAATACAGCATCACCAAGCTGAAATACAAATGGCAAGTCAACCCCGC
>JAYWDF010000841.1:0-3400 GCA_043779985.1 Akkermansiaceae bacterium
GAGGGCATCGAGCCTTGGATCACGCACGATGATCGAGCCATTTCCCTTGCCCTTGTCGCTGAGAATCATCTTGCGCACCGCGCAACGGCTGATGACACCGCCCAGTCCGTCGCCGAGGCCGAGGACGTTGAATTCCGTGCCTTGGACCGGCTCCTGCACCATCAGCGGCGGCCCCCAGTCCGCGAGAATTCCGGCACCCACCGCCGCGAGGGCAGCAGAGTTGTCGACCCGCGCGGCATCATAATAGGGCCCTTTCAAAAATACCGGATAGCCCATCGATTCGGCATGATGGATTGCCTCGCCAAGATCCCTGGCCACCGCAGTCAGCGGCACGGCGACGTCACACGCGGCAGCCAAGCGCGCCAGCTTGGCCTTGCTGCAGCGCCCCAGGGTTTCCACATCGGGCAGGAGCGAACGGATTCCAAGCTCCGCCAGCTGCGCCGCAGCACCGGCTAACAACACAACCTCCGCATCCAGGGTCGGGATCAACAGATCGAAGGGAGCGAGCAAACGGACTTCTGCCAGCCGCGCCAGATACGTGGCCAGTCCGGCGGTGGGATAGGGCATGGCATGACAAACATCCGGTCCGTCCGCGGCGTAAATACCGCTTTCATAGGCATCATAGACGAGCCCGACGATGAAGGCGTCCGGCCAGCGACGACGGATCGCCGAGACGATCGAGGAGCCCGGTTGGGGATTGTCCCCACGGTGCATTCCGGTGACGGCGATTCGCAAGGGTGTCACAGCCAGTCGAGTTGTTTGAGGTCCCAGAGAAACGCGTCGATGTCGCAGCGGGCCGCGACTTTGTCGATCTCCCAGGTGGCGGTGACCTGGGTGACGAGGTCTTCGACAGAAGCGCCGCGTTGCAAGCCGCGCAGGCATGCCAGACCGGTGGCGCTGAGTTGATAGCTCTCGCCGGAGTTCGGATCAAAGGCGAAACCCCGGTCGTTCAACATGAGATCCATCAAGCGCGAGGGAGGAACCGGGGAGGTTTTCGAGTCCATGAAACGAGTGGGCTAAAGTTCAATTAATTCAAGGTCGCGGCGATGCCCTGCCGGGCATACGTGTAATCCGGGCTTAGGCTCATCAAGCGCCGGAAGCCGTCGCGCGCTTCACGCTTCTGGCCGGTGTAGAACGCGCTCCATGCCGCACCGCTCATCGCATCCAGATCTTCCGGATAGAGCGTCAACACCCGCAGATAGGCGCTTCCTGCCCGCCGGTAGTCCTTCGCTTGAAATGCGCCCCAAGCCACCGCCATCAGCGCGCGGTAGTTCGTGGGTTCAATCTTGATGACCGCCTCGGCCGCCGTCGCCGCCGCCGCCACGTTGCTTTGGGCCTGGGCACAATTCAAAAGCCCCAGCCGCGGATTCAGAGCGCTCGCCTGCAGCTTCGCCGCCGCCACGTAGTAGCGGATAGCCTCTTCATACTTCTGGGCGCTGTAGTTCAGCCACGCCGCGCGCAAATTGACCATGTAGGGATCGCCACCACTTTTCGCGAAGGCGCCGAGTTTCTCAAGCGGGATCTTGGCATCGCCACCGGTCTCGGCCGTGAGTGATTCTTGCCACAGTTGGCCGATGGATTCTTCGCGACTCTTGTGCTCGGAGGCATCGGGCGCGGCGACGGCGATGGCGACAACGGGAAACATTAACAAGATGAGGTGTTTCATAATGAGTTGGGTAACAAAGCCCACCCTCCGCACCTCTTGTAAAGCCGGTGTGTCCCGCCCGGGCCTGATTTGTAAAGATTGGGTAAATCGGCCCGTCGGTGAAGCGCCTTCTTCATTCCTCGAGGGCACGCACGTGCGCGAGCGCCGCCGAGGCGAGTCCGGCGGGATGATAGCCACCTTCCAGTGCGGAAACGATCCGCCCGCCACACCATTTCAGCGCAAGCGCCTTACTCCGGCGGGTCATCTCGGCGAAGGTCTCGTCCGTCCAGAGCAGTCCACCGATGGGATCATTCACCCGCGCGTCAAAGCCTGCGGAAATCAGCAGAAAATCCGGCTGGAACGCGTTGATCGCCGGATCGATTTGCTCACTCCACACGCGCAAGGCGAGACTGCCGTCCGAGTTCGCGGGAAGCGGAATATTGAGGTTGTATCCCTCCCCCGCCCCTTGTCCCCGCTCCGAGGCGTAACCGGTGTAGGGATACATGTTCTCCTCGTGCAGCGAAACGTAGAGTACCGTGGGATCCTCGATGAAAATCGCCTCCGTCCCATTCCCGTGGTGCACATCCCAGTCGATGATCGCCACCTTCTTCACCCCGTAACGGGACTGGAGATAGCGCGCCGCGATCGCCACATGATTGAAAATGCAAAACCCCATCCCGCGCGCCGCCATCGCATGATGCCCGGGGGGACGCACGGCGCAGAAGGCCGAAGCCACGACGCCCCGCATCACCGCATCCGCTGCGGCTAACACCGCACCGCTGGCTTCGAGTGCCACGTCATAGCTCTCCTCGCAGATCGAGGTGTCTCCCGTGCGCAGCACATCGGCAAACGTCTCGGCGTCCCGATAAACCAGATCATGATAGTAATGCTCGTGCGCCAGCAGAATTTCCGACACCAGGGCCCGCCGCCGGGGCAGCCGGACGAAGCGGTCCGGCAGCGTCGCGAGGGCCGCCTCAAGCACGCGGTAGCGCTCCGCAGACTCCGGGTGCCCGGGACCGGTATCATGACGTTCGTAGCAGGGGTCCGCATGCACGCCGACTGGCAGGCTCTTCTCACTCATCGTTCGATTCGATAGATTTTCTTGCGCTCCAGAAACTTTTTACGCGACTTCAGCACCCGCTCGATGGATATCTTGAATTCGCGTTCGCCATTGGCGTCAGCCTTGGATTCCACCGCTCCCACCGCAAGGAATAATCCCGCCATCGCCCGATTATCCGGCAACACGCTCGCCCAGAACCCTTCGATCCCACGCCGCTTGGCGACGCTGGCCAACTCACCCAACAGAAACCCGGCGATCCCCATGTGCCGGTTCTCCTCATGCACGATGAAGGCCACCTCCGCGCTCTTGCAGTCCGCATCAAGGTAGTAGCGCCCGATCGCCCGGAGCTCCTGCTGGCCATGCTGCTCGGCGAAAATCCCAAGCGCCACGTCCTTCGTTTGATCCACCGCCGCAAGTTTGTACGCGGACTCGCCGCTCATCTTGTCCCGCAGGTAGCCGTAGCGCAGGCGCACTGTCTCCTCATCGTGCGAGTAAAAGAATTCCTGCAAAATCCGCATGTCACTCGGGTGCAGCGGGCGGAGGAACAGCCGGCTGTCTTGAAATCTCACCCATGCCGAATCCACGTCGTCTAACGCTCCCGCCGCACCCGGCATCGTAAAGAACTTCGGCAGCCAGCCCTTGCCATGAGCACCCGCCAGCAAGGCCTCCCGATGGTCCGGGTGGGCGATTTCCAC
>JAYWDF010000842.1:0-3391 GCA_043779985.1 Akkermansiaceae bacterium
CATTATTTCGCCAGTGGCTTGTTCGATACGCGGCCGGTGGTTTACTTTCTGAGCCTTGCCTTGTTCGTGCTGTTCCTCACCTATCAAGTCGTGGACTACCGCCGCTGGCGCCGCTGAATTCCCCAGACCCCTTTCATGTCAGAACCTGCCACCGCGCCCGAAGCAAAGTCCGCCCGCCCGCTGAACCGAGTGGGGCTGAGCACGCTCTCCGTGCTCCAAATCGTTTTCCTCGCGATCATTCTCATCGCCCTCAACTATCTGGCAGCCAACCATTTCACCCGCCTCGATCTGAGCCGCGAGAGCGCTTACACCCTGTCCCCCGCCACCAAACATTACCTGAGAGACAAAGTTCTGAGCGAGCGCGGGAAGCCGATCAAGTGGATCATCGCCTTTCGCCGCAGTTCTCCATTCTACGAACGGGTGGCGGCCTTGGCCGAAGAATACGCCCGGATTTCCAACGGAAAAATCCAACTGGAATTCGTCGATCCGCTGCGCAGCTCGGACCGTACTCAGGAGGTCGCTGCCGCCTATGGACTGCCCCTCACGAAGGATCTGATCATCATCGATGCACGGACTGACGACGGACCGGTCTCCACCGAGGACCAAAGCGGCAACCACATCCTGCATCCCCATGTAAAGCTCGTCGTCGCCGATGACATGGCGGTCTACACCACCGCGGACAGCCAACGAAAAATCACCGGATTCCAAGGTGAGGACGTCCTCACGGCGCGCTTGGTCGAATCCATCGAGGGCCGGGCCCGCAAGATGATTTTCCTCGCGGACAAGAGCCGGCTCGACGCCGAAGGTGAGAACTCTCCCATGAAGTCGCTGCAAAACACCCTGCAGTTTCAGAACGTCGAACTCAAGGGCATCAATCTATCAGGCCTTGCCGAAATCCCCGCCGACGCGGAAGGCGTGGCACTGGTCGCGCCCAAATATGACTTCACCGACGCCGAACTCGCGGTCATGGAAAAATACTGGAACCGACCCCGCGCTGCCATGTTAGTGTTGCTGAGACCCGGCGACACTCCGCCGAAGTTGCGAACATTTCTGCGCGGCTATGGCATCACGCCGCGCCGCGACCGGGTGATCGCATCGGTGGAAAAAGGCATCGACACAACCGCGCGCGGTGTCTTCACCTACGGGGTGGACTTCACCAAGGACTTCGCCGGCCAGGCAACGGTCTTCGAGGGAGCAAGCTCGTCGTTAGAGGTCCGTGAAGGCGCGGAGGATCTGATGAACCGCCAAATCAATCCGATCGGCCTGATCCAAGCCGCGGAAGGCTTCTGGGGCGAAACCAAGTTCGGCGAGAAGAATGTCGCCTTTGACGAAAAGGAAGACACCAAGCCACCGCTCTACCTCGCCGCCTGTGTCACCCGCGGAGCGGCCAGCGACGACCGCTTCACCGCCGACACCTCGCGGATGGTGGTCATTGCCAACACCGACTTTCTCGAGCCCACGCAGCAGCGCGCGGAAAACATCGACTTCCTCGCCTCTTCGGTGAACTGGCTGATGAACCGCCAATCACTCGCCGGCATCGGCCCGCGCTCGCTGGGCACCTACAAGCTGCCGATTCTCGAGGCGCAAGTCTCCTTCATCAACCGGGTGAACCTGTTTTTCCTGCCGGCATTCCTGTTCCTGATAGGTGCCTTCGTCTGGTCATCGCGCCGTGCCTAACCTGCCATGCGCTCACTTGGCTTTACTCTTATCCTCGCGCTGTTAGCGATCCTGTTCTGCGGGCTGGCGGGCTGGCAGTGGACCGAGGGGAATTTCAATTCCCTGCTCGGATCACCACCGACGCCGGTCGGCCAGCGAATCTATTCCGCATTCACCCCTGCGCAGGTGAAGCACATCCAGATTTCGCAAAACGGCGTGAATGCCAGTTTCGACCTGGGCGCCGCCGGGTGGCAGTCGTCGATGCCGTGGAAGGACCGGATGGACCCGCGCAAAGCGGTGGGCATTATCAATTTCACCCTCGGCATGGCGGTCGAGGACTTTGCCCCGCGCGATGACATCGATGCTCAAAAAGCCGGGCTGCGGGAAAGCGGCGTCAACATCCAGCTCGAAGCGGAAAACCACGTGCCGCTGGCACGATACAAGCTCGGCCGACAAACGCCGTGGCTGGCCACCCTCAAGGATATCGAAAAACCGGTGCCCACGGTGTTCATCCAGCCCCGGGATCCCAATCGCAAGCGCTACCTCTACGCCTGCACCGGAGATATCAACCCGCTCTTCAAAGACGGATTAAAATACCTTCGCGACCACCATCCCTTCTATTTCAATCCGGTCGCGCTGCAAAAAATCCGCATCCGCGCCGAACAAGGGGAGCTCACCCTCGGCCGGGAAACGCCAAAAAGCCCTTGGCGCGTGGTCAAGCCTCTCGACCTCGCAACCGATCCCAAGGCGATGAAATCCCTGCTGGAAGGGCTCTACGAATTGCAGGCGGTGAAAGTCTCCGACCGCGCCGCAGTCACCCTGCCTGCCAGTGGTACAACCGCCAAGTCCCGGCAAATCTCAATCTCCTCCTTTGGTTCGGAAGCCGAAACCGTGCTGGATATTTTCCCACCGGAGACAGCCGGATCGCGCGACGTGCACGCCGTCGTGAGTGACCGGCCCGACACCCTCTTCGACCTCCCGCTCAAACCCGAGCCCAACCTCGTGTCGCTCGCCGATTTACCGCTCGCCGTCAACGACCTGCGCGACCCCACCCTAACCAAGCTGAACATCCAGTCGCTTCACGGCATCCTGATCCAGCCCGCCACCGGCACCGAAATCCTGATCACCCGCACTCCGCCACAACCATGGATGGCCACCATCGACGGCCAAGCCCAGGAGGCCAATGAAGAACGGCTTTTCACCTTGCTCAAGGCGGTGACCGAGGCCCGGGCAATCGGTTTCGAGAGCGATGCCGTCACCGACTTCACCCCGTGGGGACTCAACCGACCGTTCCTGAAACTGCGCTTCCTCGGTCAGGACAACCAGGGCCTCGAGCTCGCCTTCGGCATCGACGGCAAGGGCGGTTATTTCGTCAACCGCCTGGGCACTCCCACCGTCATGCGGGTCGATCAATCGCTCGTCGCCTCCCTCCCGGTCCGCCCCTACGAGTGGCGGCAAGGCCGACTCTGGTCGCTCGACCGTCTCAACCTGATGGCGATCGAGCGCGTGGTCGGTGCCGAGGCACCCTTGATGCTGCGCTACGAGTTCAACAAGGAAGAGTGGACCGCCAGCCGAAATGAAAAGGACATCACCGCATCACTCGACCCGGCGAGGGCGAATTACATGTTAGGCATTCTCGAGGGGCTCAAGGTCAGCCGTTGGCTTGCCGAGGATGACGCATCCGCCAATGCCGCACTCGCCACACCGGCGCTTACCATCAAGGTCATCGAGAAGA
>JAYWDF010000843.1:0-3377 GCA_043779985.1 Akkermansiaceae bacterium
CGAAACCGTACCGCGGGAGGCCGCGGGTCATCCCTCGCAGGGTTTTGCCGAACGGATGGTGATCCGCTTGCTCGAGAAAATGCCGTGCGGAGGACTTCGCATGGAGCATGCCGACGGCCGCGTTCGTCACTTTGGCCAGCCGGGTGCTCCGGTCACGGCGCGTGTCGCCCTTCGCAACGACGCAGAGTTTTTCAAGCGATGCGCCTTCTACGGAAATATCGGCATGGGCGAAGCCTACACGGACGGGTTGTGGGACACCGACGACATTGCCGCGGTGATTTCATGGTTCATTGCTAACGTAAATTCACTTCAAGGAGCAGACACTTCCTCGGCCGATTTGCCGGGAGTGAATCTCCTGAAAATTGTCAACTGGTTCCGGCATTTGCGGCGGGAAAACACCGTCGACACCAGCCGCCGGAATATTGCCGAGCATTATGATTTGGGAAATGATTTCTATCGCCTGTGGTTGGATCCGAGCATGACTTACTCAAGTGCTCGGTTTGAGAGTGCCGACCAGTCCCTGAAAGATGCCCAATGTGGTAAATACGACGCGCTCTGCCAGAAGCTCAAGCTGAAGCCCACCGACCACGTGCTTGAGATCGGCTGCGGCTGGGGTGGCTTCGCGGTGCATGCCGCAAGGCACTACGGTTGTCGCGTCACCGGGGTGACGATCTCAGAAGCCCAGGCGGAATATGCGCGGACGAGGGTGGCTGATGAGCAATTGGAAGATCGCATTGACATCTGGATCCAGGATTATCGACACATCACGGGGAGTTTTGACAAAATCGCCTCGATCGAGATGCTGGAGGCGGTGGGCGACAAGTATCACCATTCGTTCTTTGCAAAATGTGCCGAAGTTCTTACCCCAGATGGACTACTCGGCGTGCAAATGATCACCGTTCCGGATTGCAGCTACCGCAGTTTGAAGAAGAATGTGGACTGGATTCAAAAGCATATCTTCCCAGGGTCGCTGTTGTTGAGCGTCGGTCGGATCAACGATGTGCTTTTGGCAACGGGAGATCTCTTCATGCATCACCTCGAGGATCTCGGCGCGGACTATGCCCGCACGCTCTCGACGTGGCATGTCAATTTCAACGCCGCATACGGCGAGGTTAAGGCCTTGGGATTTGATGAGGCCTTTGTGAGATCCTGGAACTTCTATTTGAAATATTGCGAGGCGGCTTTCGCGACGCGCAATATTTCGGTGGTGCAGGCGATCTATACCCGGCCCAATAATCCGAGTTTGCATCACCATTTCGAAAAGGGACGGGGTTGATGAAGTCGGGTGAGGCCAGTGTGAAAGAGAGTTGGTGGCGTCGGTGGTTGGTGGCCCCGGTGGTCGCACAGTTGACCGAGGGCGCGTCGCCGACTCGTATCGCCTGGACCATCGCGCTGGGTATGGTGATCGGAGTCTTTCCCGTGATGGGGACGACGACGTTGGTTTGTTTGTTAGCAGGCTGGATTTTCAAGTTGAATCAACCAGTGCTGCATGTGTTCCGGGCATTGGTGTATCCGCTGCATCTGGCGTTGATCCTCGTATTCATCCGCTTGGGCGAGCGTCTCTACGGGGTTCCGCTGATTTCATTTTCAATTCCGCAGTTGGTCGTGAAGTTCAAGGAGGATCCACTACGGTTTCTCAGTGAATTCGGAATGGCCGCATGGCATGGGGTGAGCGCATGGCTCCTGATCGCTCCGGTCTGTGTGTTTTTGATCAAGGTAGCCATCATGCCGGTGCTGCGGCAGCTGGCGGAGTCATTAAAAAAACGGAAGGTGGTTGAGTCATGAGTGCGTGGGTATTATTCATCTCGGGTTCGGCGATGATGGCGCTGATATTCCTGCTAGCCTGGGTATGGGCGCGGGCTTGTGACAACTACTCGATGGTGGACGCGGTATGGGCCTTTGGAATCGGTCTGACGGGATGCCTGTGGTTGTCTGTTGCTGGAGCACCGAGTCTGAAGCACGCGGTGGCCGCCGGATTGCTTGCGACCTGGGGTTTGAGGCTTGGCTGGCATCTGCAACAGCGCATCCGCAGGGCGCACCCGGAGGAAGATGCGAGGTATGTCCATCTCCGGCATGTCTGGAGGGGGAGGGTGCCATCCGCGTTCTTCTGGTTTTTTCAAGCTCAGGGTGTATCGGTGGTTTTACTGGCCTTGCCGTTTTTGCGAATCGCGGTGGATCGGGATCCGGCGTGGGGTCTGTGGGAATCGGTGGGAACGGCGGTGGCATTGGTCGGCATTTTCGGCGAGGCACTCGCAGACTCGCAGATGTCAGGATTCAAGCGGAGGAACCGGGGAGCGGGTGCGGTCTGTCAAGAGGGCTTGTGGCGCTACTCCCGTCACCCGAATTATTTCTTTGAAGCGGTGATTTGGACCGGATTCTACATTTACGCCTGCGGTTCGGCGTTCGGTTGGGCGACTGTCCACGCCCCGCTGACGATTGTGTTTCTGCTATTGCGCGTGACAGGCATTCCGCCGACGGAAGCCGCCGCGGTCTTGCGCAAGGGCGAAGCCTACCGGCGCTATCAGAAATCGACCAGCCCGTTCATCCCGTGGCCGCCGAAGAAGGTCGGCTAGCAGTCACTTCAATTTCCCATTATGATACACACCAACGAAATTCTGGCCAAGGGCATCGTCCCGGACGCCTTGATCCGCATCGGAATCCGTCATCGCCTGGCGGGCACTCTGGCTCCATTTGAAAAGCTAAACTGTGAGCAGCGTCAGGCAAAAGTGATGCAGCACGCCCGTGAGCTGCGGGCCAGTCCGATCGCCATTGCGACGGACGAGGCAAACGAGCAACACTATGAATTGCCCACGCGTTTTTTTGAGCGGGTGCTCGGAAAGCATCTCAAATACAGCTCGGGATATTGGGATGAGGGAGTCACCGATATTGATACTTCCGAAGCGCGGATGCTGGGGATTACCTGTGAGCGGGCCGGTTTGCAGAACGGCCAACGAATTCTGGAGCTTGGCTGCGGCTGGGGCTCTCTAACCCTCTGGATGGCTGCGCACTACCCCAATGCAAGGATCACCGCTGTTTCAAATTCCCGCACTCAAAAGGTCCACATTGAATCGCAGCTCGCGGCGCGCGGCTTGACGAACGTGGAGGTTCGCACGGTGAACATGATCGACTATCACGGAGAAGGGGACTCGGTGTTCGACCGGGTGGTGTCAGTGGAAATGTTCGAGCACATGAAGAACTACGAATTGCTCATGCAACGGATCGCGGGCTGGTTGAAGCCGGGCGGTGCCTTGTTTGTCCATATTTTCACCCACCGCGAATATGCCTATCACTACGAGGCTGAGGGCGAGGACGACTGGATGGCGCGCTATTTCTTCACAGGCGGACAAATGCCGTCCGATGACCTGCTGCTCTATTTT
>JAYWDF010000844.1:0-3377 GCA_043779985.1 Akkermansiaceae bacterium
ATGGTCGGTGCCGCCAACGCGGAAACCCGCATGGCAGACCGCGAACGCCTGCCGGAACTCTCCGTCGGCATCGACACCAACATCTACTCCGGCGGCGACGTTCGCAGCGCCATGGTGGCGGTAAAAATGAGCCTGCCCTGGTTTAACGACTCTTCCTATCAGGCAAAAATCGCGGCCGCACAAAGCCGTGCCCTTTCGGCCAACCAGGATGTGGAATCCATGCGGCGCGAGGTCGCCGCCATGGTGCTGTCCGCCACCACCGAAGCCGCCAACGCCGCCGCCCAGTCCCGGGCCTATTCCGGTGACATCCATGAAAAAGCCCAACAATCCACCAAGAGCATCGAGGCCGCCTGGATCAGCTCCAAGGCGCCCCTCACCGACCTGCTGGACTCCGCACGCACGCTCTTTTCCATCCGCCTTGAACAACGCCGCATGATCGCCATGCAACTCGCCGCCCTTGAAGAACTCCAAACCCTGGTCCCCAACCGTTGATCCCATGAAAACATTCCTCACCATCCTCATCACCGCCGCGATCGCCATCGCCGGGACCTGGCTATTGAAGAGCCGCCTGTCCCCCGCCCCGGCCGGAAGCGCCACCGCCATCGAACGCAAGCCGCTCTTCTATCAGAGCCCGATGCACCCGTGGATCAAGAGCGACAAGCCCGGACGCTGCACGATCTGCGGCATGGAACTCGTTCCCATCTACCCGGGTGAAAAAAGCCTGGATTCCACCGGCGGGGAAAACGCCGTGGTGCTCACCCAGAACCAGACCCAAGTGCTGCATGTGCAAACCGAAGAGGTGAAAATCCAGCCCCTCGTTCACACCTTGCAAGTCGCCGGAGTGATCGACGATGACGCCACCCGCCACCGGGTCATTTCCGCTTACGTCGACGGCCGCGTGGACAAGCTCCACGTCAACTACATGGGTGCCGAGGTCACCGAGGGTCAACCGTTAGCTGATTTCTACAGCCCGAGTCTCCTCCAAGCCGAGCGCGAATATCGCCAACTCTCCGGCGACCTCCGGAAGAATACCGGCCTAAGACTCCGTCAGATGGGCCTCACGCCGAGTCAAATCGAGGCCGTCAGCGACAAGCCCGTCGACTCCCTGAACTCACAGATTCTCGCCCCCATCGGCGGCACCGTCGTCGAACAAAGCGTCTATGAAGGCCAATACGTCGCCGTCGGCCAAAAGCTCTTCGAGCTCGCGGATTTCTCGACGATGTGGTTCATGTTCCGCGCTTACGAGCAGGACCTGCCTTGGATTAAAGTCGGCCAAACCGTCACCGTCTCCACACCTGCAATCCCGGGGAAATCCTTTGAAGGAAAAATCACCTTCATCGATCCCAATTTCGAAGAAGCCACCCGCTCGACCAAGGTCCGCGTCGAACTGCCCAATCCCAAGGTCGATGGCCGCCGCGTTCTCCTCCACCGCCTCTATGCCGACGGCACCGTCAAAGTCGACGCACCGGCCATGCTAACCATCCCGCGCAACGCGATCATCCAGACTGGTCCCGATGCCGTGGTTTATCTCGACCGCAGCGGCGGTGCCTACGCGCAAACTCCGATCACCACCGGCCGCCGGGGCGACACACTCGTCGAAGTCCTCTCCGGACTCAAGGCCGGCGACCGGGTGGTGACTAACGGAAACCTCCTCATCGATGGCCAAGCGGAGTTGAACCGATCCTTTCTAACACCAGCCAACCCCACCCAGCCGGCTGCGACCCATGCATCGCTTGGTGAGCCCCAACAAAAACAAATCCGCGAGTTCATCCACATCGCGGATGCCATGGCCGCAGCCCTCGGCACCGACAATCTCACCGCGTTCAACCTGGCCAGCGAACCGGCGATGATGCAGACCGAAAGCCTAACCCCTTCCCTCACCGGGCTTTCGATCGACCCGAAAGCACTCGAAGCGTTGAATGCGGCAAGACATTTTCACGGCTCGGATGACCTGAAATCCGCACGCGCCGCGTTTCTGAAATTCAGCCTCGCCGCGACCGCAGTGCTCGAACCCTTGCGGTCCATGGAAGGCTTTCCGGAGCTCCAAATCTGGGAGTGCCCGATGGTCGATCAGGCCATCCCCGGCGCTCCTAAGAAAGCCCATTGGATCCAAGCGGGCGGCCGCGCCGGACAAAACCCGTTCTTCGGCGGCGAAATGCAGGACTGCGGCAAGGAAATCAAACCCTGATATACTACTGTCGCCCCATGTCACCACCTACTCGAATTCTCATCCTCATGTTTAAATCTATTATGGTTTCCTATCTGGCTGTGGTTGGCATGGCCTGTCGAGCTGAGGACGCTACGAGTGGCCTAACTCCTGAAAAGGCTGTCGTTATCGCCCTGCACGGAAATCGTGAACTGATGGCAGCACGCTTTGCGATCCAACAGGCTGCAGCCCGTTTGAAGCAGGCCGGTCTGATGCCCAATCCGGAGTTTGAGCTTGGCAGCGCAAACGACCGGTTGTTCAAAAATGAGGGCGAATACAACCTTTCCGTCGGATTCAAGCAACGCTTTCCGATCACCGGTCGGCTGGAGAAGGAGAGAGCAGTGGCACGCGTCGATGTCGCGATGGCTTTGGCTGAAGTCCGCAATCAGGAGCGGTTGTTTGCGGGTGAAGTGATGGGGCGCACCAGAGAATGGATCATTCTCAGAGACCAACTAAAGGCCAACGAGGAAACCTCGGGTATCATCCAGAAGCTCATCGACTCATCGGAAAAGCGACTGAAAGTTGCCGAGGTTTCCGAAGTCGATGTGAACCTGTCAAAGATTGAGGCTGAAAAGCTGAATCTTGCAAAAGCAGCCTTGTTGAATCAGCAGGAGATTGCTGCGGCGGAATTGAATGGCCTACTAGGGAGGAACCCGAAGACTCCACTGGAGCTGTCCGGCTTTGCGAATCTGGAGCTGAATCCGGGCGCTTTGGCCACTGCGGGCAAAAATGCCAATGCGAGAAGGCCGGACCATCAGCTCGCGGCATTGGGGATTGATCGAGCCGCTGCGGAGATCATTTTGGCCAAGGCCGGGAAGTGGGAGGATTGGACGGTCGGCTTCGGTTACAGCCGCTCGGTAGGAAAGTTTGACTCCCCCATCGGCACCAAGGCTGACAATCTCATCGGAATCTCCCTCTCCGTTCCCTTGCCATTCTGGAACAATAACGATGCCAAGGTTGGTGAAGCCCAGGCCAACCGGCAGCGGAATACTGCGGAGCTGTCAGCCCTTGAATTACGAATCAAGACGGAAGCCCAAAGCGCGGAAAACCAGATGCGCCGCCAGCTGGGGATTCTTCGGCAATACCGGGATGTTTCCCTCAAGCTGGCTGAAACTAACATGAATCTACTTCAGAAGGGTTATGACGAGGGTCTTTATCCCATCACTGCCGT
>JAYWDF010000845.1:0-3375 GCA_043779985.1 Akkermansiaceae bacterium
CCGGAGCGGATCGAGTCATCTACTGGGTGAATGACGCATTCACCACCATCACCGGTTATAGCAGAGAGGAGGCGATTGGACGGAATTGTAATTTCCTGCAGGGGCCGCGCACCGACCCGCGGACGGTCGATGCCTTGCGCCAAGCGCTTGCAAATGCGGTGGAGTTCTGCGGGGAGATCCTCAACTACCGCAAGGACGGCTCATGCTTCTGGAGCGAATTGACGATTTCCCCGGTGCTCGACGAGCAAGAACACTTGACCCACTTCGTCGGCGTCACCCGCGACATCACCGAGCGCAAACAGACCCAAGCTGTCATCGACGACGCGGGTCAACGACTCCAGATCGCTCTGGATGGCTCCCGGATCAGCGTTTGGGACTTCGATCTGCGGACGCACGAAGTATGGCTTGATCCGGTGTGGCAGACGTTTCTCGATCGACCGGCTGAGGAAACTTTCACCACCACCTTCGAGCTCCTCACCCTCGTCCACCCGGAAGATCGCCGCAGCGTGGTGGCTGCCGGTTCCCTCGCTGTCAAAGGAGAGGCTTCCGGCTATGTCATCGATTACCGGCTAAAAGCCGCCAATGGCGAATGGCGGTGGATCCATAGCCGCGGGCGCGTGGTCGAGCGCGATCTCATGGGCCACCCCGTGCGAATGAGTGGCACAAATACCGACATCACCCGCCAAAAAGAAGCCGAAGCCGCCCGCGCTTCACTCGAAATGCAATTGCTTGAATCCCAACGGCTCGAGGCCATCGCCTCGCTCGAAGCCCAACTGCGCGAATCGCAGAAAATGGAGGCCATCGGCACCCTCGCGGGTGGCATCGCCCATGATTTTAACAACATCCTCGCCACCATCCTTGGCAATACCACCCTCGCCCGCTTGGATGCGAACACCAGCGCCTTGGCGTTGGAAAGCCTTGACGAGATCCATAAGGCCGCCACTCGCGCGAGCGATCTCGTGCAGCAAATTCTGTCCTTCAGCCGCAGGCAGCAAACCGAGCGCAAGCGGGTCGGACTGGGCCCGCTCGTTGAAGAAGCGGCACGGCTGCTGCGCTCCACCTTGCCCGCCCGCACCATCTTGGAGGTGCACTGCGACGAGCCCGTCCCGGCGATTTTGGCGGATGCCACCCAGATCAAACAGGTCCTCATCAACCTCGCCACCAATGCGGTCCAAGCAATGAACGGTAACGCCGGGCACATCCGCTTCCGTCTGGATTCGTTAGCCCTCGATGCAAAAATGGCCGAGGAGCATCCCGTGCTCCAGTCCATTTCCGCCAAGGGCCAAGGTCCCGTATTGAGACTTGTGGTAAGCGACGACGGCCCAGGCATGGATGCCGTCACGCTCCCAAGGATCTTCGAGCCGTTTTTCACCACCAAGCCGGTGGGCGAAGGCACCGGCCTCGGGCTGTCTGTCGTCCATGGCATCGTGCAGGGGCATGAAGGCGCCATCGTCGTCGATAGTCATCTGGGCCAGGGCACCACCTTCACGCTCTACCTACCATCCGCCGAAGCGGAGCCCGACGTGCCTGAAGTGAAACCCTGCGCGACGGTGACTTGTCCCGAGCTCAGCCTCCACAACGGGTACAAAATCCTCTATCTCGACGACGACGAATCACTGGTCTTCCTCGTCAAGCGTCTGCTTGAGCGGCGCGGCTGCCGCATCTGCGCCCATACCGTCCAGCAGGATGCCCTCGATACCTTGCGGGCTGATCCTTACTCATTTGATCTGGTGGTGACCGACTACAACATGCCGGGGATGTCCGGACTCGACGTCGCCCGCGAGGTCCGGGCCATTCGTGCCGACCTGCCGGTGGCGGTGGCTTCGGGCTTCATTGACGAGGTCCTCAGCGCGAATGCGGAAGGCGCCGGCGTGCGGGAATTGATCTTCAAGGCCAGCACCGTGGAGGACTTCTGCTCGGTCGTGCTGCGGCTCGCGGAGGGTTCCTCCGAGGCCTCGCTGGCCTCGTGAGTGGGGTGCGTGGCCCTTTGTTTCCGCAGGGAAATCGGGCTGTGGCCACCGTTTCCGCTCTCCGGCGTTGACCCCGGCGCTCTGGCGTGCATCTTCCGCCTCCGATGATTTCCGTTCAGTCCCTTCGCGTTGAGTTTGGCGCCCGCGTCCTTTTCAACGACCTTGCATTCTCCGTCCAGCCGCGCGAGCGCATCGCCTTCGCCGGTCACAACGGTGCGGGGAAGTCCACGCTGATGAAGTGTGTGGCCGGCCTCATCCGGCCCACCGCTGGTCAGATCCATGCGCCGAAGGGTACGCGCATCGGCTACTTGCCGCAGGAGGGAATCCACGTCAAGGGCCGCACGCTGTGGCAGGAAACGGAGTCCGCCTTCGGCGAAACGATGGCGCTCAGCGAGAAAATCGACCGGCTTTCCAATGAACTCACCAAGCTCGATCCGCGCTCGTCGCCGTATGGCGACTTGCTCGAGGAAATCGGCGAGCTGGAGCTCCTGCTCGATGCCACCGATCCGGCCCGCATGAAGCCACGGATCGAATCGGTGCTCAAGGGCCTCGGTTTCCAACAGAAAGATTTCGTCCGCGACTGCTCGGAGTTCTCCGGCGGCTGGCAAATGCGGATCGCCATGGCCAAGCTCTTTCTCCAGGAGCCGGAAGTCCTGCTGCTCGACGAGCCGACGAACCATTTGGACATCGGCACCCAGATCTGGGTCGAACAATACCTGGTGAACTACCCCGGCGCGATCCTGCTCATTTCCCACGACCGCGCGCTGCTCGATACGCTCTGCACACGGACCATCGCCTTCTCCCACGGCCGCGCCGAAGAGTATGCGGGAAATTTCTCCTACTTCGAGCGCGAGTCGGTCCTCCGCAAGGAAATCCGCGTCAAGCAATACACCGCCCAGCAGCGCGAAATCGCCGAGTCCCAGCGATTCATCGACCGCTTCCGGGCATCGGCTAACAAGGCGACGCTCGTCCAGTCGCGCATCAAGCTGCTCGCCAAGGTTGAGCGCATCCCGGCCCCCGAGCAGGATGATGCGGTGATGAACTTCAAATTCCCCGCCCCGCCGAATTCCGGCCACACCGTGGCGAAGTTGGAAGCCGTTTCAAAAAGCTACGGCGCGCTCAACATTTTCAGCGGGTTCGATTTCGAAATCAACAAGGGCGAGAAATTCGCCATCGTCGGCCCTAACGGCGCGGGCAAATCCACCTTCTGCCGGATGATCACCGCGCAGGAAGAACCCGACGCCGGCACCCACACCTTCGGCCACAAGGTCGCCACCTCGTTCTTCTCCCAGAACCACGCCGACGAGCTCGACCCGAATCTATCCGTCCTCGAAACCGTCGAGGCCGCCGCCTCCCGCGAGTCGATGCCCCACGCGCGGAACCTGCTAGGCTGCTTCCTCTTCCG
>JAYWDF010000846.1:0-9553 GCA_043779985.1 Akkermansiaceae bacterium
GCACAAAGGCGAGCGATGAGGGATTTCCAAAAACATCCTGCGGTGCATGTCTTTCGCCCGGGATCGCCCGCTTGTCCAGCCAGTGGATGAAAAGCGGGCGAAGACTTTAGCCCATTCGTCACGGGAGCGAGCCAAGCGCATCAAGCGGAGCGCAGCGAAATCCTCGACCTCTTTTGCCCGAAGAGGCTTGAAATGAGTGGCTCCGGGCGTCAAGCAAGGCGCGTGAAGAAAGCTTTCATCCTCGGTGCCGGACTCGGCAACCGGTTGCGACCGCTCACGGACCGACTGCCAAAGCCGCTCGTGCCACTGTTTCATCGCCCGCTGGCCGAGTGGGTCATGGCGGCGTGCGCGCGTGCTGGCATCCAACAATTCGCGATCAATACCCATCATTTGCCCGGCGAGTGGCGTGATTTCGCCGCGGATTACGAGGTCGCACTCTTTCACGAGCCGGTCCTGCTCGAAACCGGCGGCGGATTGAAAAACATCCAGTCCTGGATCGGTGAGGATGCGGTATTGGTTCATAACGGCGACATCTTCTCGACGCTGCCCTTGGAAAAACTCATCGCCGCACACGAGGCATCGGGCCTGCCGGTGACGCTCGCCCTGCGCTCCGAGGGGCCGGCCCAGCACATCGCACTCGACCCCTCCGGCACACGGGTGATCGACATCCACAAGCTGCTGGGCCGGGTCGATGGCACCCACCTCTTCACCGGAATTTACTGCGTGAGTCCTGGCTTCCTCGACCTCCTCCCAGCAGGCGAGAAAATCTCGGTGATCCCGGCATTTCTCGAACTGGCGAAAATCGGCCAGCTTGGCGCAGTCGTCCTCGATGAAGGCGTCTGGCTCGATCTCGGCGACCGGGATTCCTACCTGAAAGCCCACCGCGAACTCGGACTAGGCCCCGCCATCCATCCGCTCGCCCAGGTCGCGCCGGGTGCCCTGGTCGAGCGATCGATCATCGGACCGGGAGCGCTCGTCGAAAGTGGAGCGGTCCTCCGCGATTCGGTGATCTGGCCGGGCTGCCAAGTGGCTGCGGACGCGGAGTTAGACCAGTGCATCGTCTTTTCTCCTAATCCGGCAACCGGTTCCCATCGCCACCGCGATCTGTGAGCAGTGCCCGTCAGCCCTTTTTTTGAAAGATGGCCGCTCCGTTGACGGTAACCCGCATACTTTCAAACAATCGCAAGGACGAACCCAAGATTTTTCAACCGAATCCTTGCCATCCTCAGCAGCAATCGATAATCCCCGCAGATACCAAATTCCATGACCGCTACCGACCTATCCACCGTATCTAATGCAAAGCGGCTCCTCTGGGCCGGCTTCCTCGCCATTCTCGCCGCCGGTATCGGCTTCGGTGTCCGCGGCGGGATTCTCGCCAATTGGGCCGCCGACTTCGGCTTCACCGCGACCCAGTTGGGAGCGATCGGCGGGGCCGGGTTCACGGGCTTCTGCTTCGGCATCATCATCGGCGGCGTGGTGGTCGATAAAATCGGCTACGGCAAGCTGGTGTTCGCGGCCTTCCTCTTTCACGTGCTTTCCGCAGTCATCACCTTCGCCGCCCACAAGGGGCAGGCACAGGAGACCGCTTACATGTATCTCTACATCGGCACCTTCGTGTTCGCCCTTGCTAACGGAACTCTTGAAGCCGTGGCCAATCCTCTGGTCGCCACGCTCTTCCCGCACAATCGCACCCACTACTTGAACATCCTGCACGCCGCTTGGCCCGCCGGACTGGTCCTCGGTGGCCTCATCGGCTGGACCTTGGGGGAAAACGGCGTGGACTGGAAGATCCAGCTCGGGCTTTTCCTGATTCCCACCGTCCTCTACGGCCTTGCCTTCATGGGCCAGTCGTTCCCGAAATCCGAAGCGGCGGCCAAGGGGCTCAAGCTTGGTGACATGATGAAGGAAGTCGGCTTGCTCGGCGCACTGGTTGCCTGCGCCATCATCGGTCTGTTCTTCAAGGCACAGCTCGGTGGAGTGCTGGAATTCTTCACCGGGATCAAATTCTTCTCCAGCGAGGCATGGACCTACGTCTCATGGGGCGTCGCATTGGTGCTCTGGTTGGTGGTTGCAGGAAAAACCCACTTTGCCGTCGGATCGGTGTTGCTGTTCATTCTCTTCATCACCCACGGCCTCGTCGGCGCAGTGGAACTCGGCACCGATGGCTGGATCCAGAACATCACTGGTAACATCCTGACGCCCGCACAAGGCAAGATCCTCTTCGTCTTCACCTCGCTGCTCATGTTCGCGCTGCGCTTCTCCGCCCACTTCATCGAGAGTAAACTGAAAATTTCCCCCATCGGCCTACTTTCGATCTGTGCCGTGCTCGCCGTGATCGGCCTCAACATGGTCAGCGGCATCACCAGCTTCACCGGCGCGCTTCTGGCACTGGCGGTCTATGCCTTGGGCAAGACCTTCTTCTGGCCCACCATGCTGGCCGTCGTCGGCGACCGCTTCCCGCGCACCGGCGCCATCGCCATGTCGATCATGGGCGGCATCGGCATGATGTCCGCCGGCCTTCTCGGCGGGCCCGGCCTCGGCTACGCCAAGGACCGCTTCACCGTCGAACACCTCAAGCAAAACAACGGCGCGATCTACGAGGCGAATAAGGCGGCCAAGCCCGGCAGCTTCCTTTTTCTCGATCCTGTCACCGGGCTTGATGGCTCCAAGCTTGCCGAGGCCCAAAAGGCGGAAACCAAGACCCCGGATCAGAAAATCCTCGCCGATGCCAGCATCGTCGGTGACCGCAAGACCTTGAAAGCCGACTCCTTCATCCCTGCGACCATGGCGGCGATCTTCCTCCTTCTGCTCCTCTACTTCAAATCCATCGGCGGCTATCGCGCCCTGAAAATCGGCGATGTGAAGTAATTTCACCGTTTCCCTCTCCCGAGCGACATGGCCTTCGTGCCATGTCGCTTTTTTTACGCTTGCGGCAAGCCCATCCCGGGAGTGGAGTAATCCCTGATGACCGCAGGAGGAAACCCATGGCAAAAAATCGCGGCGCTTCTCGCCGGGATCTGGCTCGTATGCCTTTCCGCATCTGCGGAGGAAATCAAAATCAACCTGGCCGACGGCTTTGATTTCCCCGTGGGTAAGCCCAATGCCGACGGCTACTACAAGGCACGCGGCATGCGACTGCGCGAGCCCAAGCACTTCGGCGAGGACTGGAACGGCCGGACCGGTGGCGATACGGATCTCGGAGATCCGGTTTACGCCGTCGCCGACGGAATCGTGACTTTCGCCTACAACGTCCACAGCGGATGGGGGAACGTGGTGCTCACCCGCCATGCCTACCGCGACTCGACAACCGGGGGAGTGAAATATTGCGACACCTTGAACGGCCACCTCAACGAAATCCTCGTCAAGGTAGGCCAGCAGATCAAACGGGGGCAAAAAATCGGCACCATCGGCAGCAACTTCGGCATGTATCCGGCGCACTTGCATTTCGAGCTTCGGCTCAACATCAGCATCGGCATGCAGCGTGAAAGCGTCGCCTCCGACCTGACCAACTGGAACGATCCCACCGAATTCATCTCCAAGCACCGACAGCTCAACCGCGAGTGGCGCCCGGTCGTCGTGCCGACCGGCACCTATCAGGAGTACGGCGGCTACAAGGGACTGTGAAATGATCGAGAAACCCCGGCCCAGGAACTCGTGGCTCACGGTGCTCCTCATCATCGGAGCAATCACCGTGTGGGGCTACAATCAGTTCCACACACTCACCCCGGCGGCCCGCGAATCCCAGCCCGCCGCGCATACCGACCGCCAGGCCCCGGGATCACCGCTGACAAAAAGCGAGTCCAAGATCCTCGCCAAAGTTGGCGGCTATGAAGTTTATCGAGGATGCACCCTCTCCCAAGCCCGTAACAACGATGGGGACAGCTTCATGGTGCAGCTGCCGGATGGCAAAAAGGCGGAGTTCAGACTCTACTTCGTCGACACTCCGGAAAGCGCGTTCAAGAGCTACCCCGGGGGCGATAACAATCACGAGCGCATCGGCCAACAGGCTGCGGAAATGGGTGGGATCACGCCGCAACAAGCGGTGGAGATGGGACAAAAAGGCAAGCATTTCACCCTCGATTTATTAGCCAGCCAGCCCTTCGACATCTACACCCGTTGGGACAGTCCGTTCAATGACAACCGCTTCCACGCCTTCGTCGAAGTGCGGCAAGGCGGCAAGTCCCGGTGGCTCGATGAACTGCTCGTCGAGCGCGGACTCGCCAGGATCAAGACCAAGCCCGCCGATCTGCCCGACGGCACCCCGTCCGCGAAGCAACTCGCCCACCTCAAGGACCTCGAACGCACCGCGAAGCGGGCGGAAGCCGGCGCGTGGGGACTCCGCTGAAAACGGCGCACCCCGCCCTTCAGAATGAAACCGGCCTCACCAGGCGGCCAGGCCTAACATCTCAGGCAGTGCCTCGCGGGGCCGCCAGGTGAGAATCTCCGGATCGCCCGAAGTGATCAACACGGTGTGCTCGAAATGGGCGGACGGTTTCTTGTCGTCGGTGATGACCGTCCAGCCATCATCCAGAATACGAACTGAAGCCACCCCGGCGTTGACCATCGGCTCGATCGCCAAAGTCATACCCGGCATCAAGGTAGGGGACTTGCCTTGCGGGCGATAGTTAGGAACCTGCGGCTCCTCATGCAGCCGGCGGCCCACGCCATGACCCACGAACTCGCGGACGATGGTGAAGCCGTGAGGTTTCGCAAACTCCTCCACCGAGCCACAAAGATCCGCCAGCTTTCTGCCGGCGCGCGCGTGGCGAATGGCTTCAAACAGGGATTGCTCGGTCACCGCTAACAAGCGCTTCGTCTCCAGAGGAATGTCCCCCGCGGGAACCGTGGTCGCGTTGTCGCCGATGAAGCCGCTCTTCACGATGCCCACGTCGATCTTCACGATGTCGCCCGGCAGGATCTTGCGCGGTCCGCCGATGCCGTGAACGACTTCCTCGTTGATGGAAATGCAGGTGTAGCCAGGAAATCCGCGGTAGCCGAGAAAGGCACTCTTGCAATCGTGCTCACGCATCATCTCCGCCGCCATCTGGTCGATTTCTCCGGTGGTGCGGCCCGGGCTCACTTCCTTGGCGAGCGCTTGTAAGATCGTCGACGCGATGGCGCCGGCTTTGCGCATGAAATCAATTTCACGCGGCGACTTGATCGGGATACGGGTTCTGCGGGACACAATGTTAAAGCAAAAATGAAGAAATGAATTTTTCAAACAGGACGGACCGGAAAAAGCCGAAGCAGCCGGGCCGCCACTTCATCCTGAGGAGCCGTCGCATCGCAAGGAGAAAGCACAGCCAATTGCCGGTAATGCTCGATGACCGGCTGCGTCAGGCTCACAAATTCCGCATGCCGACTGCGGAAATTCTCCTCGCTATCATCCGCACGAGGTCCTGCGGCGGCTGCACAAGCCGGACACTCGCCAGCTGCGACCAATTGCTGGCGCTGCCCGGACCAACGGCATTGCGGACACTCCACCCGGTCTTGGATGCGGGCAAGCAATTGACCAAAAGGTGCCTCCAACGAGATGACTGCGTCGAGCTTGCAGCCCTGCTGTGCCAACGACGCATCAAGAAATACCGCTTGGGGGAGACTTCGGGGAAATCCATCGAGCACCCAGCCCCCGTCCTGACGCGCTAACCAATCGCCCAGGATCGGGCACATCAGTTCATCTGGCAGGTACTCACCGCGGGCCAGGATCGGCTCCGCTTGTTTTCCCAGCTCCGTGCGGGCCTCCATTTCCTCCCGGAGGAGCGCTCCGGTGCTGAGGTAGCCCAGCCCGAGTTGTCCGGCAAGCTGCCGCCCTTGCGTGCCCTTGCCGGAAGCCGGAGGCCCTAGCAGGACAACGCGGAGCGGCATGGCAGCAGGAGCGGTCAATGGATGCTGCTATTGTAGATGTAGGCAGCGCTACCGATCACGATCAGAATGCCGATTACCGTCCAAAGGTAAATGATCGCCGTCTTGGGAGCCGCACCACTGGTTTGATTGAGGCGATCGTAGCGCCCCTTGAGTTTGCCCTTGCGCAGGAAACCGTCGTAATGCTTTTGCAGCAATTGGGTCTCCACCTGGCGCATCACGTCGAGCACCACGCCCACCATGATCAACAGCGAGGTGCCCCCGAAGAATTGGAGCACGAGCGAACCCGGAGGAAGCCCGACCAAGTGACCGGTCAAGACCGGGAGCACGAACAGCGCGACCATGAAAAACGCACCGGCGAAGGTGAGACGGGTCATGGTGAAGTCCAGGAAATCCGCCGTTGGCTTGCCGGGGCGCACGCCGGGGATATAGCCGCCGTTGCGCTTGAGATCCTCAGCGATTTGGGAAGGCTGGAACATCATCGCCACCCAGAAGTAGGAGAACAGGAAGATGCCAATCCCGCCGAGAATGTAGAACCACAATCCACCGCGGGAAAGTTCCCCGTAGAGCTTCACCGCCCATGGCTTACCGGCCACACCGGGAATCCATTGCAGCATCAGCGGTGGCAATGACAGCACTGCAGAGGCAAAAATGATCGGCATGACGCCCGCATAGTTCACCTTGAGTGGGAGATACTGAGTCTGCCCGCCGAACTGCTTGCGGCCGACCACGCGCTTGGCGTATTGCACTGCGATCCGGCGCTGCGCTTGGGTAATCGCAATAGTTGCCGCGATGACGACGAGCAAGAGGGCGATCATCACCACCATCCAGATGGCGTTGAACGAATTCCCGCCAGCAGCAGGAACGAAGAATTTCCAAGCTTGGATCAAAGCACCCGGCAGCGCGGAAATGATGTTCACAGTGATGATGATGGAAGTGCCGTTACCGATTCCTTTTTCGGTGATCTGATCGGCAATCCACAACAGAAGCACCGTGCCTGCTACAATCGTAACCACGGTGAGAGCCATCCACGTGTAAGAAGGATCCGGAACCAGGTTGCCGAATTTCTCGATGCCCTTCATGTACGGAATGTTCTGAGGATTGGTCAGCGATTTCGCGACGAAGAATCCCTGAACCAGTGCAATCCCGATCGTGATATAGCGGGTATATTGGGTGATCTTCTGGCGCCCACCGTCCTCACGAGCGAGGCGTGAAAGCTTGGGTACCACAGCGGTCATCAACTGCACCATAATGGATGCGGAGATGTAAGGCATGATTCCAAGCGCGAAGATTCCAGCCTGCTGGAGACCACCACCCGAGAACACCGTGAGCAAAGCCGTGATGCCACCACCGCTGGCGGCACTCTGATTCTTGAGGCTGTCCATCCAGGCCTTGATCACCGAGGCATCGACACCTGGCAGGGTGATATGAACCCCGAGACGAATGATGACGATCAGGGCGAGGGTGAAAAGAATCCGGTCGCGGAGTTCAGGAATTTTCCAAGTGTTGGTGAACGCAGAAATCATGGCTGGGTAGTAAAAAAAGGTGAGGCTTGGGCTATAAACACGATGAGGAAGCGCGGGTGCGCTTCCTCATCGGAAATCAGATGTTAGTCGGAAGTGATCAAGCGGTAGGCTCGGCTTCGACAACCTTGGCGGCTGGCTCAGAGATGGTGCCACCTGCTTTTTCGATCTTTTCACGAGCGGAAGCACTGGCATTGTTCACCACGAGGTGGAACGCCTTGGTGACTTCGCCAATGCCAAGAACCTTGACCTTGTCGCAACGACCGTTGACGAGACCTTGTCCGCGGAGGGCGGCTTCGTCGATGGTGGCGCCAGCATCGAACAAATCGTCGAGTTCACCGACGTTGAAGACACAGAAGACGTCGCGGAAGTCGAAGTTGTTGAAGCCCCGCTTTGGAAGACGACGGTGAAGTGGCATCTGGCCGCCTTCGAAACCGACACGAGTACCGGAGCCGGAGCGGGCCTTTTGACCCTTGTTGCCCTTGCCGGAGGTTTTACCACGGCCGGAGCTTTCGCCGCAACCGAGACGCTTGTTCCGGTGCTTGGATCCCGGATTCGGGCTGAATGAATGAAGTTCCATAAAAAGTTAGCTAGTTTTCAGTTTTCAGTTTTCAGGAAAGCTAGCAGATCGCTAGCCTTCCTGTGCTGATCAGATGGCTTGTTCCCGCTTCTTTTTGCCGCGTGCGCCGAGGACCTCGTCGCGGGTGCGGAGTTGGGAGAGGGCCTTGAGAGTGGCTTTCACCACGTTGGCGTGATTGGAGGAACCCATCGACTTCGCGAGGATATCGCGGATGCCGACTGCTTCGCAAACGGGGCGCACACCGCCACCGGCGATGATGCCCGTTCCCGGAGAAGCTGGCTTGAGGAGAACCTTGCCACCACCGAATTCGGCGTAGATTTCGTGAGGGATGGTCCCGTCGACGATGCTCATGGAGACGAGCACCTTGCGGGCGCCTTCACTTGCCTTCTTGATGGCGTCAGCCACTTCGTTCGCCTTGCCGTAGCCGAGTCCGACTTTGCCGACCTTGTTGCCAGTGACAACAAGTGCGGAGAAGCTGAAACGACGACCGCCCTTGACGACCTTGGCGCATCGGTTGATGAAGACGACCTTTTCGGAGAGCTCGTTGCCCTCCGCATCGGTAGGAGCAGCACGCTCTTCACGACGTGGACCGCCGCGACCGCGACCGCCTTGGCCGCCGCCACCGCCACCGCCTTGATAGCCACCACCGCCGCCGCCGCCACCTTGGCCGCGATTACCTTGATAGCCGCCTTGGGAAGGAGCGGAGCCTGCGATCGGTCCGAGAACCGGCTTGGCTTCTGCGGGGGCTGCTGGAGTTTGATTGTCTGGAATTGTTACCATGATATATGTCAGGTCAGAACGTTAGAATTGGAGTCCGGCTTCACGCGCTGCGTCAGCGAGTGCCTTGACTTTACCATGATAGAGGTGACCGCCGCGGTCGAAGACCACTGCGCTGATGCTCAGGCCCTTGGCGCGCTCCGCAAGGAGTGCTCCGACTTTCTGGGCGCTCTCGACATTGGCGGAGGCCTTTTCGAAAGCCTTGTCGAGCGTGGAGGCGGAGACCAGGGTCTTGCCAGCCGAGTCGTCGATGACTTGGGCGTAGATGTGTTGATTGGAATAGTGAACAGCCAGACGTGGACGTTCGGCAGTGCCGGAAACTTTCCGACGAATGCGGTTGTGGATCTTGCGTCGGATCGACTTGCGATTGATAGTGCTCATAGTGCCGTAATTGTGTTGAGGTGTGGGGCGACGGTAATGGATTACTTGCCGACGCTTTTGCCTTCCTTGCGGCGAACTTTTTCACCGACGTAGCGAACGCCTTTGCCCTTGTAGGGTTCAGGTGGATAGAAGCCGCGCACTTCGGCAGCGAACTGACCGACGAGCTGCTTGTCGATGCCTTCGACCTTGATCTTGGTGTTTTCAACCACCGTGACGTTGAGGCCGGAAGGGATGGGGTGAAGCAGCGGATGCGAGCGACCGAGCGAGAGGTCAAGGTCAGTGCCCTTGACGGCTGCGCGGAGACCGACGCCGATGATTTCAAGATCCTTCACGAAGCCTGTCGACACGCCGAGAATCATGTTCTGGACGAGGCTGCGGGCGGTGCCGTGGAGGGCTTTGTGTTGACGAAGCTCGGTGGCGCGGGAGACGA
>JAYWDF010000847.1:0-3370 GCA_043779985.1 Akkermansiaceae bacterium
CGTATCCCTTGGCTTGCCCCGGCATAGCCGTAGGCGACGCCGGGCTCGACACCTGCCTGCCCAGCATCGAGCAAATCGAAGCCGAGCTGGGACGGATCGAGGATGAGGAATCAGGAACCTTGAAGGAGAAATGTTGAAATGTGAAACCCGACCCCGCCGATAACGCAAAGGCCCGCATGAAAGAGGAATTTCAAATCGTAATCCCGTTTAACGTTTATAGCGCCAGTGCCGTTTCGGCCGCACGACGCTACGTTACCCTCGTTGCGGAGCAGATCTCCCAGGCGCATGCCAATGATCGAATCGAGGCTTTACAGCAATACCGCGAACTCTCCAATCCCGACGAGGCTGACTATGACCTTTACGTAGGTTCCGTTGATCGCTGTTACGAAGATGACTTCCGCCCAATGCTCTATTTCACGTCCGTCGTTTACCTTTATATGATTTTTGAGACTTACGTCTTGCGTCATGCTGCTGAGATTCACCCGTATACCGCAGGAAAGAGGAAAACATTAATCACCAACATCAAGGGCGGTCTCGTTAAGGCGGCACAGAAATATTTTGAAGATGATATTGGAATCAGGTTCTTTTCCGAAAGCCAGTGGACTCAGCTACAGGAAATCGCTCACGTCCGAAATTGTATTGTTCACGACTCAGGGATTCCTCGGAACTCAGACAAGAACCGTGAATCCATCTACAAATTAGAGAAGCGAATTTGGCGAAATCAACCTGTCGGATTGCATATCGACTGGCATCAAGGGAGCGATTTAGGCTGTCCAATGAATCTCAATCAACGATTTCTAGAATACTGTTTAAATTTACTCGAGGAGTTCTTTAATTCGCTCGGAACTGCTGCGGAGGAAAAGTTCAAACAACAAGTTCAGAAGAATCCCTGATTACGGCAAACGCCATCCGCATCAAATCTTATACATTTCGTTTCAATGTCCTCAGAAAACTCAAATCCACCAGAAGAGACTGGGTTGAAGCTCCAGGAAAATTCTGGATTGGTGAGGCTGCCGAGCAGTGGCACACCCGTATTGTCGGAGATTATTAATCGTTCCATTATTCACATCCATACGAGCAAGGCATTGGGATTGCGGCACAGAATTGGTGGGCACGAATTGTGCTCGCCGGATTATCAACTGGTCTGCGCTTGGGCGGAAGAGTTGCAATTAACGCCGGAAAATGTAATGATAACCTTATTGAGTCAGTCAGATGAGATGGAGGCCGAGTTGAAGGAACATTACCAGTTGAACGCACTTACAGACAACGAAGGGCGTCGCACTCGCATCGTTGATGGTCATTTTAAATCGCTGCTTGTGGTTCGGGCTCTGCTGCCGATCTCGGGAATTCCTTTAATCGAAGGATTGATTGTTGAAAGATTTACGTTGTTGGGCGGCGAAAAAAGCTATCGACTCAGATTGCCCGATGAGGCAATTTGCCTTGATCTATCATTGTTAAATGAACTCGTGATTTTTGATTGCAGAGGAGTTAAATTGTCAAAACTTAACATCTCCGCGACCCCCAAGCTCTCAGGACTAGTTTGTGGATTGAATGATTTGATTAGTGTGGACCTTTCTAGGACGCCGAACCTCAAATTGCTTTTTTGCTATGGTAACGGATTAATTGATCTAGATCTCTCCAAAGTTACTGGTCTCGCAATGCTTGGATGCTGGGACAATCATCTGACCTCTCTGGACCTTTCAAAGGTTCCAAATCTAAAATATCTTAATTGCAACGAAAATCAATTGACCTCATTGGACCTTTCTGCGGCTTCTAATCTCACAAGACTTTCCTGCCTTCGTAATCATATCACCAATCTCGACCTCTCGAATGTTCCCAATCTCGGAGATCTTAATTGCGACGACAATCGATTGACCGCTTTGGACCTTTCTGCGGTTCCTAATCTCACGAAACTTTCCTGCGATGATAATCATATCACCAATCTGGACCTGGGCGCAGTTCCGGAACTCACGGAAATATGGTGCGATCGAAATCAACTGAGCGAGCTAGACGTTCGTGGATTAATGAAACTTCAGTTCGTGATTTGTCTCAACGAGAAAACTCGAATTATCCAACGCCCTGACCAAAGAATCGGATGACAGATAGCCAAAGCTGGATACTGCTCGACACGGAAACGACCGGCTTCGCGAAACCCATTTTTGCCGTGGATGTCGCGGGGCAGAAAATGTGTGGATGGGAAAAAGACGGCGAACCATTCCGGCGGATGCTCAATCACGGCTGCACGATTCCTGCCGAGGCTTCAAGAGTGCATGGCTACACCCGTGAAATTTTGGAACGGGACGGGAGTCCGCCTGCGGCGGTTTACGAGGAATTCGCGGCATATTCGGGTGGGCTGCCAGTCGTGGCTTACAACCTCGAATACGATTGGAACAAGGTTCTGTTACCGGAGTGGAAGCGTCTCGGCATTTTGCAGATCGGCGTTCCGGGTTTCTGTGCGTTGAAGCTGGCGCAGCGGTTGCTCGATCCGGTGCTTGCGGGAAACTGCAAGCTCCAGACGCTGCGGCAGTATTACCGGCTGCCGGAGAACGGGGCGCACACGGCGTTGGGAGACGTGCTGACGGTGATCGATCTGATGCAGCAGGTGTTGCGGCCGCTGGCGGAGAAGCGGGGGCTGGATACTTGGGAGAAGATCGTGGGTTTCGCCGGGGACGAGTGGTTTCCCTCGCGGCTGTCGTTCGGCAGGTTCAAGGGCAGGCTTTATCAGGAAGCGGCGCAGGATGCGGAGTTGAGGTCATGGCTTAGGTGGTTGGCGGATTCGTCGAATGAGAAAAGTTCGAAGATGGGCCGTTGGTATCTCGGGCAACTGGCGAACGGGAACGGGCTGGAGGATGCGGCGTTTCTCGATTTGCAGATTCAGGAGAATGCGGACGGAACTTCCATCACCGCCGGGCTGGTGGTTTTCCAGCAGCCGGAGATGGAGCTTTACCAAAGGCTGGTGGAGGCGGCGCGGGCGCGACTCGCGGATCTGGAGCTGGAATACGGGATCGAGAAGTCGAAGGTGGATTCCATCCGGTCGCGGCTGTTCGGGGCGCTGCGGGCGTTCTATCAGGAGCGGGATTGCCTGCGGCTGTTGGTGCAGTTTCGCAAGGCGTTCATCGACCGGCTGCTGGCGGAAGGCGAGGACGCCGCGGAAGCAACGGCCGGTGACTACCAGCGCGAGGCTGCGGAGAAGGATCGGGAATACGATTCCACGGCGGCGGCGCTGGAGGGGAAACGGGAACTCAACGCGGAGGAGACGGCGCGCCTCAAACAGCTTTGGAAGAAGCTGGTGCGGATGTTTCACCCGGATCTCCACGAGCACGACCCGGAGAAGCGCAAGACCTACGAACTCCTCACCCAGGGGAGCACG
>JAYWDF010000848.1:0-3370 GCA_043779985.1 Akkermansiaceae bacterium
ACTAGACCTTTTTGGATAAGGATAATTTCAAATTGTCACAGATGGTTTATTCTCATGATCTCAAATCAAATCGCAGAATGTCAGTCTTATGAAAATCAGGATCTCCGGCGTCTGTGAGCGGGACATGGACCTTTTCCTGATCGAGGAACTGGTCGCCGACCGAGATTTACTCGTTTGGCTGTTCACTCGGTGTGACCTCGTCGGGGAGCCCGATTTCGACGAACTCGCCTTCACTCACTCCGCGGTCGTCGGCAACGGCGAATCGGACGTTGAAGTCCGGGCGAAACTCAAGGACGGACGGAGCATCGTTATTTTAATCGAGAACAAGGTGGATGCCTCGTTCCAGCCACGCCAAGCCGAACGCTATCGCGAACGTGCGGAAGACTTTTGCAGGAGTGGATTGGTCCATGCTGCCGTCACCCTGCTGTTCGCACCCTCCTGCTACATCGGTGAGAACTCAGGGAACCACGGATTCGACATCACCCTGACCTACGAAGAACTCCGAGATTGGATTGCTAACCGATATGAACTTAACGGGCGCACCCGCTACAAAGAGATGCTTCTCCAAGCCGCCATCGAGAAAAGCAGCCGGGGCTATTCGCCGCTGGTCGATGGTGCCGTGTCATCGTTCCAACACCGATACTGGGAAATGGTCTACACGCTGGAGCCAGACATCAAGATGAACGAACCCAAAGGACGACCATCGGGTTCTACCTTCATTCAGTTCCGCGCCACAGGTTTGCCCAAAGGGCTCGCCGTCGTCCACAAGGTGGACCGTGGTTTTGTGGACCTTCAGTTAGCCGGGTGGGGTGAAAGAGTGCCAGCGTTGAGAACCCTCACTGAAGCAATCCGAGAAGATGACATGACCGTCGAGTGCGCGGCGGGGTCCGCCGCCGTCCGACTCCGCGTTCCACCCCTCAACGTCGCCCGCGCTGCTGATGAACAAACCGACGCGATCAAGGAAGGCATCACAGCCGGCGGGAATCTTCATCGCTGAGTCTGGCAGAATCAGGAGGCACTCGAATCGCTCCTTCGCCCGTAACAAGATCCAACTAGCAATTTTCATAAAAGTCACCTAACACCTCACACTCCGCGTTGCATGGCACGATTCCAAGTGGAATGGCAAGATCTGCAATCTCCCCTCCGGGAATTCCTTTTGCGTCATGCTTGATATAGTTAGAAAGGAGCGGAACGACGCCCAGGAAGATGCGTTGAGAGGCAAAGACTGGAGTGAACTTGAATTCGACCAACTGCCACCGTGCAAGGCTGAGTCCGGTGGTTTCATGAACAGACTGCCATGGCGGCGTCATTTCAAACATCCATACGCAACCAGCGAAGCGTGCAGTAACACGCAAGGCAACTTGCGACAGCGAACACTGGAGGTTCCTGCCTATTCTGCGATAGCAGTCCCATTCCGGTGGATCACGTGAGCGACTCCGACCTCTGCTTGTTTCACGATTTGAAAATGGTCAGACTCGGAATGTCCCGGGGCGTGAGTCTGCTGAAGTCCGATGGCTGGGCGTCCGCCTTTGTCCGCGTCAGAAGCCGTCCTCTCATTCGTCTGTATCTTTAAGAGAGAGAGAGAGAGAGACGGGATTCCAGAACTGCGGAAGGATGCGGTTAGGGCGCTGTGCAAACGCATCGCGGAATTTAGGCTCAGGGCGACGGCACTTCTTCTCTTGCCAACGCCTACCTGAATTACAAGCGCCACATCTTGCCCCTGATTCAATCCGGCCTCCTAGAAATGACCATTCCTGAAAAACCGAACAGTCGCCTCCAGATACTCGTTCAAGCTCTCGAAAGGCCCGGCCATCGCCGGCAGTTTGGCGAACGTGAGGCCGGTGGCCGAAAAGGCACTGATTTTCAGGAAATTCCTCCGGGCCAACGCTGCGTTTGGGGACTGACAACCGCACCCAGCGGAAGTGAAATCCGTAGAAGTTTCAGATTCTTTTGGGGTAGGTTTCATGGCTGTTTGTCGGCTTCCGCAAAGTAGGTAGATCTGGTTCTGTTTGAAATTGACGAACTCGTTAGGGTTTCGAGAACGGCGGTGTGCTGCGGGGCTTCTTTTGCAATTCGGCAAGATGTTCGGCCATCAGCTCTGCCTGCTCGGGATATTCCCGGATGATGTTGCGCGATTGCGAGCGATCGGCTTCGAGGTCGTAGAGTTGGGCGGCGGGCGCGGCGGCCTTGATTTTGCCGTCGGCAATGTCGCTGTTCTTTTCGCCGGTGAACGTGAACGCGGTCGGGCCACCGAAAGCGTGAGAGCCGGGTTTCTTGCCGGTGAATCCGCCGCCCCCCTGCGCGCCGATGTAGAGCCAACGTCCTTCGCGCAAAGCGAGGTTCTTTTTTATGTATGGAGCGAGCACGAGCTGATCGCGGACGGGCGTCGCGGGCTTGCCCAGCAACGTGGGCAGAACATTGACGCTGTCAGGTCCATCGGCGGCGGTGAGCGTGGCTCCGGTCAACGCCGCGAACGTGGCGAGCAGGTCCACATGGCAGATCAGTTGATCCGAAGTGGAGCCAGCTTCGATCCGGCTTGGCCAGCGAGCAATAAACGGCACGCGATGGCCTCCCTCCCATGAGTCGAACTTGAATCCCAACAGGTCGCCGTTGAGTCGGTGTCCGAGTTTCCAGGCCCCCTGCCCGCCCACGTTCAGCATCCCGCCGTTGTCGCTTGCGAGGATGACGAGGGTGTTGTCGCGCAGCTTGAGTTCATCAAGCGTGCGCATCACCTCGCCCACCATCCAGTCGAATTCTTGAATAAAATCCCCGTAAATCCCGGCTTGGCTACTGCCCTTGAACTTTGGCCCTGGCGTGAAGGGATGATGAATGTGCGGCGTGGAAAAGTAGAGGAAGAACGGTTTATCCTCTCGCCCGCGCATCCATGTCGTCGCCTTTTCGGTCAGCGTGGTGCCGAGTTCCTCATCCTTGTAGAGATCATGCGCGGCCTTTCCGCCGGAGATGCCCTCCATGTCCTTCTCGGGATAAAACGTGGTCGGCTCGTCCCCGCCATAGATGATCGGATCCTTGGGATCGAGGCCGACCACTCGGTGGTCCTCCACCCACACATGCGGCACACCACTGCTCACCACGGGAATGCCGAAGTAGTGATCGAAGCCCAATTCCAGAGGCCCCGGTTTGAGGTCGGCATTCCAATCCGGCTTCGGCTGAATGCCGAAACCCAGATGCCATTTGCCGAAGCAGGCGGTGGCATAACCCTGCCGCTTGAGCAGACTGGCCAGCGTCGTCTCTGCCGTATCAATGAGCAACGGCGACGTCGTGGGTGCCGGCCCCCAGATGTCCTTGCGGAATGGATACGCGCCCGTGAGCAACGCATAGCGCGAAGGGGTGCAGACCGCCGAGGCCGAGT
>JAYWDF010000849.1:0-9543 GCA_043779985.1 Akkermansiaceae bacterium
GAGGTGGTCGATCTCGGCTTCTTCGGTGGCGGTGCGCAGGACGAGGTGGTCGCCAACGAGGGCGGGTTGGGTCATCAGTGCTTCCATGGTAGGCTGAAACTGCCAAAACAGGGGCGGATGTTTAGCTTTTTCTTAAATCGCCAATGACCATCGGACATGGAGGATTTCCGGGCAACCGCCCTGCGATTCAAGGAGTGCCTTACTTTGCGCCGTTGCGGCGGATGGCTTGTTTTGATAGGGAAGGCGGATTTCCCGTCCGTTTTGCCGCATGTTGCTGCAGAAGCTCGGCGGATAGACCGGTCCAGCCGGTTTGGTGGCATGCACCCAGGCCCGATCCGTTGTCCGCGTGAAAATACTCGTGGAACCAAATTTTGTCGGCCCAGTCGGGCTTCTGAAACAATGCCTGATCGTGCCCTTGAAAGGCCCGGGTGCCGTCGTCCCGCCTGAGAAAAAGAGCATTGAGGCGCATCGAGAGGTCGTCCGCTATCTGGTCAAGCGTCAGCATTTGTCCGCTCCCCGTGGGGCATTCGACTTTGAAATCATCGCCATAGTAGCTATGAAATTTCTGGAGCGACTCGATCAGCAGGTAATTGATGGGAAACCACACGGGCCCGCGCCAGTTTGAATTTCCGCCAAACAAGGGTGTCTGCCCCTCTCCGGGTTCGTAGCTTACGCGATGGGTCGAGCCGTCGATGTGGAATTCGTAAGGGTGCCCGGCGTGAAATTTACTGACGGAGCGGACTCCATACGGGCTCAGAAATTCATTCGGATCGAGCATGCGCTTGAGCAGTCGTTTCATCCGGTGGCCCCGCACCAAGGCGATCAGCCTGCGGTTACCGAGACCGGGAATTTCCCAGTGGGAGACGAGGTTGGTGAGGTCCGGCCGGTAGTTCAGATACCACTCCATGCGGGAGCTGAAGCCGGGCAGCTCCGCGAGTTCCTCCGGTTCCAAGGTCTCGACCGCCAGCAGCGGCATCAAGCCAACCAGGGAGCGAAGGCGAAGCGGCAGCCTTTCACCATCGGGCAGGTGCAGGACGTCGTAGAAGAATTGATCCTCCTCGTTCCAGAGGTGCAGCGAGTTCAGCGCGTGGGCGATCCCGAGGAAGTGTTCGAGAAACTTGGTGGCAATGTTCTCGTACACGGGATTCCGGCGCGCCAGCACCAGCGCGATTTTCATCATGTTCACGCTAAACATTCCCATCCAGCTCGTGCCGTCGCTCTGCTCGAGGTAGCCGCCGGTGGGGAGCGGCGCGCTGCGATCGAAAACGCCGATGTTGTCGAGACCGAGAAATCCGCCTTGGAAGATGTTTTTGCCCTCCGAGTCCTTGCGGTTCACCCACCAGGTGAAGTTCAGCATCAGTTTGTGGAAGATCGTCTCGAGGAAGGCGATGTCCCCTTTCCCCCTTTGCTTTTCCTCCATCTTATAAATCCTCCACGCAGCCCAGGCGAAAACCGGCGGATTCACGTCGCTGAAATTCCACTCATAGGCAGGAATCTGGCCGTTCGGGTGCTGATACCACTCACGGGTGAGCAAATCGAGCTGGCTCTTGGCGAAAGCCGGATCGATCAGCGCGATCGGGATGCAGTGAAAGGCGAGATCCCATGCCGCATACCACGGATACTCCCATGGGTCGGGCATCGACATGACGCGCTCGTTGTACAAGTGGCGCCACTCCCAGTTGCGACCCGTTTTCCTGCTTTCCGGAGGCTTCGGCATTCCCGGATCCCCTTCCAGCCAGTCTTCGATAATGAAGTGAAAGAATTGTTTGCTCCACATCATCCCTGCGAGCGCCTGCCGTTGGACGAGCCGTTCATCCGGCTTCATCTGCGGAGGCTGCACCGCCGCGTAGAATTTGTCCGCCTCTTCGATCCGCACTTTGAAAACTTCGTTGAAATTTCCGAACGGGCCGGGAGATTGCCTGGCCAGCGGCCCGGTTAGACGGATCCGGATTTCGTAGGGTTCACCCGGTTTCACGATGTGGTGATAGACCGCCGCGGCCTTCGTTCCCTCGTGGGCTGGATTCACAGCTTGGCTATCATGATGGATGATCCGGCGGTGGAAGGCGTCCTTTGGGTATGGCGATGCGTTCAAGGCACCATAGAGATGACTGTTATTGGTCTCGTTCTCGCAGAACAACCAGTCCTGCGCGAGGTCCGCATGCAGATCGTATGTGCCGATCACCTCGTGCGAACTGCGGACAAACGAACCCGCCGCACCCGTTTCCAGTTTCATCCGCGGTTTCGTCGCATTCCGGCCCCAACTCCAGGTGTTGCGGAACCAGAGCGTCGGCAAGATGTGGAGCGGTGCAGGGTCTGGACCCATGTTGCGCACGGTGATCCGGCAGAGGATATCGTCCGGGGACGCTTTCGCGTATTCGATGTCGATGTCGAAGTAGCGGTCTTCGTTGAAGATCCCGGTGTCCCACAGTTCGAATTCCGGATCGAGCCGTGTTCGTTTCCTGTTCTCCTCGATCAGCGTCCCATACGGAAAACCCGCATGAGGATACTTGTAATTCATCTTCATGTAGCTGTGGGTCGGCGTGCTATCGAGATAGAAGAAAACCTCCTTCACATCCTCGCCGTGATTTCCCTCCGCGCCGGTTAGGCCGAACATCCGCTCCTTCAGGAGCGGGTCCTTGCCATTCCAAAACGCGAGCGCAAAGCAGAGTCTCTGCTTGTCATCACTGATGCCGCCGATGCCGTCCTCACTCCAGCGGTAGGCCTTGAAGCGGGCATGATCGTGGGGAAAATAGGCCCAGGCATTGCCATCCGCGCTGTAGTCCTCGCGCACGGTGGCCCATGCGCGCTCGCTCAGGTATGGCCCAAACAGCATCCACGGTTCTTTGGCCTGCTCTGCCAGTCTTACCCTTTTTTCTTCGTTAGTAGGTTGCATGGGAGGAACTGATGTTTCCCGCAGTAAGCGACCGAGGTCGCGTCTCACATTGCCGTCTGGATTTCCAAATTTCCAACAAATTAGTTGGCAATGCTGATGCAAATCCTACGCTTTGAAGGAGATGACTCAGTCCCCTACGGTCTCTGATTTGGCACGACTGCTGGCGGACTCATTGGAAGAAGTGCGTGAAGGGCGGGGCGTCGTCCCCAGTTCGGAGGAAATCGAATCGGCTACCTTCCTGGTCTTCCAGGCAATGACCAGCCGCTCCCGCGACTATCACGGTCTTTCGCACCTCTTCAAGGTCGCCGAAGGTCTTCCTGCACTGGCGAGGCTGGCGGCGATTTACCATGACATCGTTTATTTCCACGTGGACGGCGGATTTCCGCCGAGTGTGAGCGAGAGGATTGGCGACGTGGTGGAGCAGCTTGTCCTCACCACCGCGCAGGATGACATGGTGGCCGACTTGGCCACTATTTTCGGATTCAGTCCTGGCCAGGAATTGAGCCACGATAGGGGTCTGAGTGAGTTTCTCAGCGCCGCACTCGCAGTGCGGGAGTTGGGGAAATTTCTCAGCTTGAAGGATCTGTGGGCCGTGGCCGCTTGCATTGAGGCCACCATTCCATTCCGCGTGGCAGTCCAAGGAATGACACCGGACGCCCTGTTGGGAAAACGCCTCGGATGCCTGGGGAGTGGAGACACCGCTCTGACGAATGAGGAAATCGAAAGGATTCAGGTTCTTGCCGTCCTGATGAGCAATGCGGATGTCCGGAGTTTTGGTCAGCCAGACCTCAACGATTTCCTTGAGGACACCTGGCAGTTGCTGCCAGAAACCAACCCGGAATTTCATAAAGTGGGCGCCTACTCGATCCGGAGCTATCGCGAGGCCTTGGTCCGCATGGAAGAATTCCTATCCAACCTCGATCCCCGCGTGATCTTCCGGCGGCACGGCACCACGCCTGGCGAGGATGAATTCCATGCCTTGGTCCAACGCGCCGACAACAACCTGCGCAGCGCGTCGGAGTATTTGAGAGCCACGATCGCCGCGACGCTGGTGTTGGAAGCTCTGGCCGCACTGACCGGCGGGGACGGACCGATTTCCTACTTTATCGGGGCCATGGATTCCGGGCAGCCCCAGATTCACAACCTTATCCATCACGTGGGAATTTCAAAGAATTCCGATCCGCCCCCGCTGGATGCCGAGGTGCTGCGGGTTCTGAAGTTTGGTCGCGCCAGCGTCAGCCGCTTCGATACCGCATCGTCGCCGTTGGTGGCCTACTTTTACGAATTGCTTGGCACCGCTGGAATTGCGGAACTGGTGCGCCGGGCCCGTGAGGTGCATGCCGGAAATCAGGACTGGAAATGGTTCCTGGCCGCTCTCCCGCGTGAGGTGGTGAGCGACATCGCCACTGCGATTGCCCGGATTGCGGTCGCACGAAAGGACCGCTTCAGCGAGTTTCTCCAAGCGCCGTTTCGCAACGCTCAAAACCCCGGCCTGTTGCCGTAGGGTTGTTTGTTCACTTGGACCGGGCCAGCCGATCCCTGCGCACCGCCAATGCCGACGAAATTTCCGTTAAGGCCGTCGTTATACAGGTGCCTGTTGGCATAAACGGTCGTCCCCCCGGGATTCAGTAGCCGAACCTGACTGCCTGGATCGATCGTCACGCTGGTCCCCGCGATGTCCACCCGGGTCCCCCGCAAGGTGGTGTCCCCGACAAAACGAACGCCCTGCGAGCCTTCGCCATAGAGGCGGATCAAATCTGAAGCTTTCGTGCCGTGACCCAAGATCGCATTGCTGATCAGGAGGATTCCGCCGGTATCAAAGACGCGGGCCTTGATTTCCCGTGCCGAGACCGTCGAGTCCCTCAGTGAAACGTCGCCGCGATGGGAAGCCACATTCACAACGTCGGCTTCCACCGTTGAATTTTGCGCCACTTCGACACTGCCGTTCAGGGCATCGATCAGGACCTGGGCATTACCCAATTGTGATAAGGCACGCAGCTCGGAACTGCTGGTGATCTGGATGCTTTGCTTCGCGCTCAGGCTGATCGATTCAGACGCGGTGAGCCTGACCCCCAAAGAGTCGCCCGTTCCCACGGCGACGTTGCCCGCGGCCGATAGCTTGATCGTCTTCGCGTCAATGGAAGACCCGGCGGCTTCAATGTTCCGGCCGGCGACCGCTTCGAAATTGCCAGTCGGCACACTGATCTGGCCCAATGATTCTCCGTTTCCGTTGATGAGCACATCCGACGACAGACCGTTTGCATAAAACCCAACGAACTGATTGGAGCCCATCAAACTGAAGTTGTCGAAATTGATGGATCCTGAAAGCGTCGCTAAAACCAACGAGCGGGTGTTACCGTCCAGCGTCCATTGGTCCGCTGTCGAAAATTGGAATCCTGCAAAAGGTGGGTTGTTGGAAAAAGTGATATTGCCGGTCGCTCCCAGAATTACGTTGCGGGGGCCGGCCGTGGAATCCACCAAAGGATTGCCGGACAGGTAAATTTCATCCGCTTTTAAAACATACCACGACTTCCTAACTGCGAGCACCTGGTCGAGCCCGGGAAATGCTGCCGGATCATCAAACGCGTATTGGCCGAAAACATCATCCGCGGCGGGACGATACTCCGTGCCGGGCAATGGAATGTAGCGGTTGGCTTTGCTGTTAAACGCATTCGCCGTGGAGGAGGTGTCGATCGTCGAAACGTTGTCGAACACGTTGGTTCCCGCGATATTGATCGCCTTCGTGGGCCGCGTAATCGGTGGCACGGGTGGCTTGGAAGGAACGCCTGTCCGGATATGATCGCGGTCCCCCAGCAGCAGTGTCACGTTCCGGCCCCGCCCTTCAATCTGAAACGCGGTATCTATCAATTCGCCCCGGTCCTTCTTTTGGCGCTGATCCACCAGCGCTTGCGTGACGTATTTTTGGTTGCCAATCCGATCAAACTCCTCGGTGTTCAGCAGTCTTGAGGTTCTTTGCAACCGCTCCAAATCGATCTGAACCGCCAGGGGCAGACTCTTCCTGTCATCCGCCCGGGTAATCCACATGTCCCCGGCTTTCAAGGTTCTGAACTGGTCACGGTGGTCGTTCAACCACACGTCCACTTCGCCTTCAATGACGATGATTTTGATAAAGCCATCGGGCGTGTACTCGACCAGCGCGGTCGTACCGGTGACGGCCGCCGTCACTGCTGCGGTGCGGATCGTGGCGCCGCCCAACTGCTTGGGCACCTGCAGCAGGATCACGCCCTTTTGGAGATCCACGGTCCGGGTCTTGGTGTCCATCCGGAAAATGGAATTCGCCCCCATGCGCGTGAGCGTATTATCGGAAAACTTAAGTTCCGCCCGCGACTGTGCGCCGGTGGCCACGGCCGTTTTGCCACTGATTCGGGCTCCCGGTTTCGCCGCCAGGGGGCCGGCCTCAACCGGCAGGATTTTCACATCGTTGATCACCTTGGTGAGCTCGCCTTCACTGAGCGGTGCCCCGCACGCGCAGCCGGCCGCGAAGCCTGACAACCAGAGGATAATTCGAAATGAGGTCTTCATGATGATGGTTGGTTTTAACAAACTTAGAAATGGATCTGGATGCCCAGCCCGCCGCCTAGATTGGTGGACTCATAATCGAATGCTTCCACATTCGAGTTGTTAAGGTTGAATGTCCCTCCCGCATAAATCCTCATCCACTTGTAGGGCGAATAGGTTAGATAAACCCCCGCGATGTTCAGCCCGTCTGAGCGATCCACATTGTAGTAGTCGAACCAAGTGAAGCGGTAGGATGCCGATAGGACAAGATCGCGCATGATCTTGAATCGATAGCTCAAATCCGCGATGTATTCAGCATGTTCGAGATTGTCGACATCGGCGGAGACGTCCCAATCCCCCATCACGTTGAAGTGGAAACTGTTTCGGTGATCGATCACCACGGATTTCTGAATTCCGCCAAGGATCGAGAAGCTATTCAATACACCCTGGCCGAAGTTGTCATTGGTCGTGCGGCCGAATTGCCCCTGCACAAAGAGAATGGAGTTGGAGAGGCGGGGCTCCAGATAGATCAACCCCAGACTGGCCTGAAAAGATTCATAATCGAGGAAGCTGTTCTCATCATACCGGTAAAGCTCCTGGCTGATGTATGCGTCCAGATAGAGCCGCTCCACCAGGCGCGGCTGGGCTCCAAGACTGATCTGGCTCCCCCAAAAGACGTCCGAGTCCCCTCCCTTGGAAAGATTGGCCGGGTTGTCGGTCCAGAACGAAAAGGACTCCACCTGCGCGTTGAGCCATCGGATCCGTTCCGCTTCTTTGAGGATCAACTGCTGCCCGATGTCGTCGTCCCCGCCAGATTCCGGGGCAAACTCGTTCTCATCCACCACTCCGAGTGCTGCGGGGTCCGTCTCCTCAAGCAACCGGGGCATCCCAAGCGGCCGGACTCCCTCACCCAACCGTGTGGGATCGAGAGGTTGGGCTCCCCCGGAAGGCAACGCGGTGAGCAATGCCAAAAATGCGATAGGACAATAGGGAAAACATCTCATGATCTGAAGTGGAATTCCGCGAAGACTACCCACCAGCCCTGAACCCGCCAGTAAAATTTCGGTAATACTCTCCGGGCCGTTAGTCCCTTCATGCGGCCATTGACTCCACAAAACGATTGACCGATCAGGGGCCGGGTTCCAACTAGGCCCATGACGAGCCACCTGTTCCAGGGGACAACCCGCGAAAAACGTAGTTTGGTGCTTGCAATGATCGCCATCGTGAGCGGCGGCGCGGTGATGGTGGCGCGGCACCTTGACGATTGGACCCGCCCGGCCTCCGGAGACGCGGAAACCCTGCCGGTCTATCGCACCATCGCGATTGCCAGTTCGCAGCCGTTCAAGCTCCTTGAGTGGAAGGTCTATGATTTCATCCATGCGTTCGGCGCGAAAACTCCTGCGGACCCCGAGGTGGTCGTGCTGGGCATTGACGAGGCCAGCCTCCAACTCGGGGACTCCTCGGCCTTCCCCGAGGATATCGAAGGGTCCCGCCCGCTCCAATTGATGAACGAGAATTTCCCATGGTCGCGCGAGGTCTATGCCCACGTGATCGAACGGTTGGTGGACGCGGGTGCCCAAACGGTGGTGATCGATCTGATGTTTCCCGCGCCCTCCGGACTCCACCCCGAAGGTGATGAGGTCTTGCACCGCTGTTTGGAAAAATACCGGAAGCATGTCATCCTCGCCGCGGATTTAATCTCCCAAGGAATCCAAAACGGCCAACGAGAAAGCGTCCAACTTCCGTTCCAAGGACTCATTGCGCAAAAGTGGCCTGCGGATGAGCGCATCGGTTTTGTTTCCTACTGGCCGGACACGGATGGGGTCATTCGCGAAACGCGCTTTCAATATTCCCAGGATGCCGCACTCCCTGAGCGAACCCTGCACTCGTTCGCCGCCTCCGCCCTTTTGTCTCAAAAGCTCGGCAACCGCCTCCCGCGCGACTCTGATTTCCATTATGTGAGGTTTGGTGACTCGACGAATTACCCGCCCGTTTCACTGCACGAAATTTTCGTCCCCTCGATCTGGGAGAGTAACTACGGCCTCGGCAAGCGCTTCGCCGGCAAGACGATCTTCCTGGGCACCGTGGCCCGCCAGCAACAGGACTTTCACCCGACCCCCGTCGGGAAAATTGCCGGGGTTCAGATTCATGCCCATGTTTACGCCGCCGCGAAGGCCGGGCAGTTGCTGCATGGGATGCCAGCGTGGTTCCCGCCGGCGTTGATCGCCGCGGCGTCCGCCTTGGCTTGGCTTTTGATTTCGCGATTGCAGCGGCCGGTCCTGGTCACTGGAATCTTTTTCGGGGTGGTGATCCTCGCCATGGCCGGCCAGATGTTATTGTTCAACCATGCCGCGCTGGTGGTCAACGCCAGCAGCCCGGCGCTTGCCTTCGGGCTGATCGGCATCTGCGGATTCTCCTATGATTTCCTGCTAGAGCAACGCCAGAAGCAGGCTCTCAAACGCTCCGTCATGCGCTTCCACTCTCCCGATGTCGCGGAACAGATCGTCCAGCATCCGGAGACTTACTACTCGATCCGGCAAGGGGCCGTCCGTTGCATCGTCGTCCTCTTTTCCGATATCCGCGGCTACACCAGCATGAGCGAGCAGTTGACCGCCCAGCAAATGGTGACGCAACTCAACGAGTATTTCGAGCGGATGGTCGCGGTCGTTTTCCAGCGCAAGGGAGCTGTCGATAAATTCATCGGCGACGCCATGATGGCCGTGTGGGGACGCTTCCGCAACGATTCCAAGGAAACTGAACTTGCCGATGATGCCCGCCAAGCGGTGGACGCGGCCTTGGCCATGCGGAAAGAACTCGCGATGCTCAATAAGGGGTGGCGCGAACAGGACATCACCGAGTTGACCATCGGGATCGGCATTCACCAGGGCGAGGCGGTGGTCGGGGAAATCGGCTCGCAGGAGCGGGCGGAACTGACCGCCATTGGCGATTGCGTGAACCTGGGATCGCGGTTGGAAGGCGCGACCAAGGAATACGGGATCGATCTGCTGATCAGCGATGTGGTGCGGCAGCGGGTGGCTTCCCACTTCATTTGTCGCTCGGTGGATCTCGTCCGCGTGAAGGGTAAAACCAAGCCCGTTGAGGTTTTCACCGTGCTCGGACCACGCGAAATG
>JAYWDF010000850.1:0-3363 GCA_043779985.1 Akkermansiaceae bacterium
AGTTGATCGGAGGGCAGCACCATCATCACCGCGTTAGGATTGCGCGCGGCAACAAGACCGATCCCCAGCGCCACCGCCGGTGCGGTATCCCGCTTAGCCGGCTCCGCGAAAATATTTTCCGGCGGGAGCATGGCGGCGAGCCCACGGACCGCATCGACCTGCAGCGAGTTGGTCAGAATCAGGATGTTTTCGAAAGGGACGAGCCCTTCCAAGCGGAGGATGGTTTGCTCAAGAAGAGTGCCTGTGCCGAAGAGATCGAGCAACTGCTTGGGCCTTGAGTTTCGGCTTAGTGGCCAGAAGCGGGTTCCGGAGCCTCCGGCGAGAATCAAGGCGTAGGTGTTTTCGAGAGCAGGCATGACTCGCGCAGACTTGCTTAAATGCACCGATTGGAAAAGCGGGAATCTATAAGAATTTTGTTTTCAAGTGTTGTCGTTAGGCGCGAAAAGGACTAAAGTCCGGCCATGGCTGATGAGTATTCCGAAACAACCGCGCCTTGGATTGAAACCAGTGCCCTGACCGCGCCCGCGCTGTTGGGGGCGGCAGCAGGCTTGCTGCTCGGAGATTTGATGCACCGTGGCGCCCGCCGCGGCGTCGGAATCGGCCTAGGTGCCTTGGGAGTCGCAGCCTTGCTGCCCTTCGTCGTCGGTGGCGTCGCCGGTCTGGTGACTGGCCCGCGGAGCAAGTTCGGCGTGCGAAGGAACATCCAACGCATCCGCGATGCGGGGATCGTGGCTCCCGGCTACAACGACGTGGAAGAAGAGCTGCGCGAGCAAGGGCTTCTTTGATCCCATGCGGATCGCGGTGACAGGGACCACCGGACGAGTGGGTGCGGCTCTGGTCCGGCATCTCGCTCCGCACCACGAAATCATTCCCCTGCCCCGCCGGATTTGCGATCTGGCAAATACCGTTTCGCTCAAAAATGCACTCGCCCGAACCGAGTGCGAGGTCTTTATCAATCCCGCCGGTCTCACGTCCCTCGAGGCGTGTGAGGATGACCCGGCGCTGGCAAAGCGGGTCAACGCCGAAGCCCCGGGCGAAATCGAAACTTGGGCATCTGCGCGCGGGGTGCTGGTTTTCCACTTCAGCACGGACTACGTCTTCAGTGGAGCCACGCCGGACCTTCGGACCGAAAGCGAAACGCCAGCCCCGGTCAGCGAGTATGCCCGGAGCAAGCTTGCGGGTGAACACGCGATCCTCAGAAATCCGGAAAACTGCGTGATCCGCATCGCATGGGTCTTCGGCCCCGAAAAGCCGTCGTTCGTCGATCATCAATTCGACGCCGCGCTTGAGGGTCGCCCGCTCGCCGCCGTGGCGGACAAGTTTTCTCTCCCCGTTTACACCCGGGATCTTGCGATCTGGATCGAGCGCCTGATCCATCTGAAGACTTCGGGGATTGTCCATGCCTGCAACTCGGGCGAGTCCGTCACTTGGCACTGGCTCGCCACCGCTGTCGCAGAGGAAATGGTCGCTTGCGGGGCCCTCGGTGCGTTTCCCGCCATCCGCTCTCAAGCGCTTGAAGAGATCGCTTCCTTCCGAGCCAAACGGCCGCGCTTCACGGCGATGGATACGCGCCGCCTGACAGAAATCCTCGGCCACACCCCACGATCGTGGCGCGATGCGTTGGCCGAATACGTGCGAGGCCGCTGCTCAGCGTGTTAGAGGAAACAAGACCCGCGCGGTCACCGGAAAATGGTCGGATACGACTGGCCGATCCTCAGACACAATCTGTGCCGCTTCGATCTTCGCTCCCCGGCTAACAAAGATGTGGTCCACCTTCACCACGCCGTCACGATTCCCTGCCCAGAAGTGCAACGAGCGCCGGTTCTTCTCACCCGGATGTATGAACTGATAGGTGTCCTGCAAACCATTGGCCCATGTCTGCGGCGAACCAGCCAGCGACACCTGCCGGCCCGTGAGATAGATGATTCCCGGGTTCGTCTCGTTTGAGTTGAAATCCCCGATCATCACCACGGGTTCATCGATGTGCCGCCGGGCATCGATCCGTTGCGCGGTTAGCAGCGCGGCGCGCTCCCGGGATGGCTGGTTCTTGTGATCCCAGTGGGTGTTAAAGACGTAAAATCCCCGGCCCGTCGCGAGATCCACCAAGCGCACCCAGGCCGCGACCCGGGTGATTTCATTCCCCCATGTCCGCGAACCTGGGATCCCGGGCGTGTCGGACAGCCAGAACGTCCCGCAATCGCCGGGATCCAGTCGAAAACGATCCCGACGGTAAAAGATTCCGGAATACTCACCGGCCTGTTTACCATCGTCCCGGCCCACGCCGTAAAACTCGTAATCCGGAAGCGACGCCCATAAATCCGCCGCTTGCCCGTGCAATGCTTCCTGAATGCCGATGCAGTCCGGTTGCTGGTGGCGGATCATCCGCACGGCCCCCGGAAGCCGCTCGCTCCAGGCATGCTGACCTCGGTCCTCCGGAGTCTCATAGCGCACGTTGAAACTCATCAACCGCAACTCCACCGCGCCATCGGCCCGGACCGCCACCGCTGTGAGCGGTCCCACTGCACGAGTCCGCTGGCAGCCACCCAAGTTTGCCAAAGCGGCCAATAGACACAGCCATAACCCTTTGAATCTCATCTGGCAGCAAGTTTAGGTGCGATCTCCGGTCGCCACAGTTTATTTTTTCAAACCCAAACAAAAAAGACCGCATCCACGAGGGAAGCGGTCTTTTCGATGAAATGAATGGAACGAAATCAGTTTGCAGCAACCGCGGCGGCAGCCGGAGCTGGAGGAACGACGTTCACCCGGCGACCGTCTTTATCAAAGAACACGCGGCCGTCAACGAGCGCGAAGAGCGTGTGATCCCGGCCGCAACCGACGCCGAGGCCCGGATGAACCTTGGTGCCACGCTGGCGGATGATGATGTTACCAGCAATCACGGCTTGGCTGCCGAATTTTTTCACGCCGAGGCGCTTGCTGCGTGAGTCGCGTCCGTTCTTGACGGATCCTTGTCCTTTTTTATGGGCCATAAAAGTGGGGAAATTGAGGGGTGGATGATTAACCGGCGATCGCCGTGATCTCGAGGGTCGTCAGCGAACGACGGAAACCCTTGGTCTTGTGGAATCCCTTGCGGCGCTTGAATTTGAAAGCAACGCCCTTGGGTCCGCGATATTGATTGATGACCTTGGCAGTCACCGAGGCGCCTGCAACCAGCGGAGCACCGATTTTCACGGACTCGCCTTCGCCGACGATCAAGACGTCAAACGTGATTTCTGAATCGACTTCGACATCGAGCTTCTCGACATCAAATTTGTCGCCTTCTTGAATGCGGTATTGTTTACCGCCTGTTTTGATCACTGCGTAGGCCATGGCCGGATGGGAATAAAAGTTAATCCACCCCTGTGG
>JAYWDF010000851.1:0-3361 GCA_043779985.1 Akkermansiaceae bacterium
GCCCGCGTTGGCGGACGCCCAGGTGGAAAAGCCACTCACCGGACCGGAGGTCACGATGAGGGTTCCCGCGCCGGTGAAATTCGAACTGGCGATGGTTCCCCCTGCGCCGGTGGTGCTGTAGGTTCCAGCGGCTTGTTGGACGGCGCCGAAGAAGAGGGTGCCGACGGTTTCCGAACCAGTTAGATCCACCTTGCCGCCGTCGAGGACGAGCTTGTTGGAGTTCGCGATCGAGGAACCATTGACGGCGAGAACGCCGCCAGAGACGGTGGTGGGGCCGGTGTAAGTGTTCACGCCGGAGAGCGTGAGCGTCGTGCTGGGGCCGCCCAGCTTGGTCAACCCGCCCCCCGTGCTCGTGGGGTGGGCCAGCAGGTTCGAACTGATGATGACATTGCGACCATTGGGATCAATCACCGCGCCACCCGCCTTCACGAAAACGCTGCCCGCCTGACTGAGAGCGCCCGTCGGCGAAAAGAGATTCGTACTGCTGCCGACGGCCCGGAAGGTGCCGCCATTCAGATTGATCGTGGTCGTGCCCAGCCAGCTGGCGGATGGCGCGAGTTGCACCGCCTGCAAGATCCCGCCATCCAGATTGAAGACCGAGGTCGCCGTGGTAGTTCCAGCGGTTCCCAACTCCACCACCCCGGTGGTGGGAAGGATAACGGTCCCGCCGGTTTGGGTGTAAATTCCCGCTCCCCCGTTGCCCACCAGGATTTTCACCGAGTTCACGGTGCCACCGCTGACCGTCACGGTTTTACCGCCACCCATGGCCATGCCTATCCGATTCACCGTGCCGGTGAAATCGTGGGTGCCGCCTGAAATGGTGGCGTTGCCACCCGACGCTAACAAGCCAGCGTTGCTGAAAGTGGAGGTTCCGCTGAGCACCAGGCTGCCCGCGCTGACGGTAATCCCCCAGTTGCCCGAGCCCGTCGTGCCAAAGCCGGTGGAGTTGACTGCTCCGCTCAAGGTGAGGGTTGCCGTACCCGTTTTAACCAGTGAACCTGTAATGTCCCCCCCACTGAAGTTAGCGGTGACACCCGAAGAGATGGTAGCATTGTTGTTAATGGTCCAAGTGTTCGCTGCGATAAGATTGGCCACGCTCAGGATTCCGCCGCTGAAGCTGTAGCCAGCGCTGGAAAGGGTCAGGTCGCCGACGGAGCGGATGCCGCTCACGGTAATGGCTCCGGCTCCGGTCGCAACAAAGACCGCATCGCTGCCGTCAGTCCAGGCCTCGCCGGTCCAGTTGAGCTCGGTGGTGTTCCAAGTGGAACTGGCTGCCCCGGTCCATGTTTTCGTGGATGTGGGCAGCACCATTCCGTGGGTCAGGGTCGGATAGACAAAATAGGTTCCTTCGTTGCCGCCGGGATCCATTGCCGCCCGATCAACGGAGTTGAGCAGGGCCGTAATCTCGGGGTTGCCGGGATAGCGTTTGTTCGCGACTTCGAAAACGGTCGCATTGTAGTTCGCGGCGACTCCCTCCCCGGTATAGAACCCGCCTTTGATCGAGGCATCCCCCAGGCGATAGAAATCGGCGTAAAAGTTGAAAGGCGCCAGCATGGCTTCACCATGGGCACCGGTGCGGGTGTAAAAGTTGAGTCCGTGATTGTAGAGGACCTCTGTCATGGCCATCATTTCGTTGCGCGACAACGCCGCATAGGCAAGTCCGGTGCCATTGGGGCTGGAACTTGTATCAATATGCCGGTAACGATCGTAAATCTCACCGTCCTGCGGCCCCGGCGTCATGGGATCACTGGGGCAGACATCCGCCTGCGGGACTTCGCCGGACATCAGGATATTGCCTTCAAAAAGGGTCAGATAGGAGCGGGGATTGTCTTTGTGGTCCAATGCAAACTGAACCAGCGATTGATCCCCCAGCGCACAGCCAATCAGAAGATAGCCCATGGTATGCGCCACCACATGATTCTGATAAAGCTGCCCCCCATAACAAATGTCATCCAAGTTGCCGGATTCAACGTAAACCCCGTTAACCTTCTGGAGCGGCGTGTTCCATATGTCGACGCTGCCCTGAAGTGCCGGCAGCATCGCACGAAACCAGGTTTCCACCGTCGCACGCTCGGTGGGGGACAGATCGTTATAAAGAAAGTCATAGGTGTAAGCGAATCCGTTGATGCTGCGCGCCACGAGCATGCCGGCTCCGGACTTGTCGGCCAAATTGGTGCCGGGCATGGGGGTCGCCCGCGCCCATGCGAGCAGGATGGCCTTGGCTTTGTCCCGATGCGCGGCATTCCCTTTCAGCAGATAGGCGAGGGCCATTTTGGCAGCTTGGCTGCCGGCTGTCTTGGCATAAGTATAAAAGGTCATGGCATCCGTTCCCGTGTAAGGCGAGCCCACGGGATCATTGCTCCAAGCGTCCGCGTAGTATTTCAAATCCAACCACGCGGAATAGCGCGGCTCGACCTGGCCATTGATCGCCGCCTTGATGTCGACAATGTCCGCGGCATTGACCAGCAGGCGCGGATGCGGCTGGGTGATCGGCGGCACGGTGATTTCCCGGACGTAGAAATTGTCAAAGCGGGCCACATCGGTGACGCCGTCGCCCTGGCTCTTGATGACGCCCGCGTAGCCCGTGGTGTAGGTGAAGTCGGTGAAGGAACCGCTGGCCACTTGATAACCCGCACTGGTGCGACGACTGGTCCAGTTGACGTTGCTGCCCGCATTGTGGATGGTCCAGTTGACCTGACCGGCGACCGTGGACGAGGCGCTGATGGTGTAGTAATCGGCGGTGTTGAAAACCTCCGAGGAGGCGGTGTCATTTGTATAGATGGTCTGCAGGACGCCGGCCGCGCCGTTTTCTAGCACTTGCACCTGTCTGGTTCCGAACTGCATCCTGATTTGATAGAAATTGGTGCCGTTCGCGCCGACCATGAATGCCATTCCCACGCGGCGGGTGGCGGTTTCATCGCGGACATCCACCGAGGCGCTCCAATTGCCTGACTGCAATGAGACCCGGGTATGATAAAGGATCTGATCGTTATTCTGGAGCGAAGCATCCGCGTTGTTCACATAGAGTTCCTGGTTTTTCAGCGACCAAGTGCCGGTCCCTTTGGCCTGCCAATACCAGCCGATTTTTCCGCCGGTGTTGGTGTAGGCCATGTTAGGGCGATTGAAATCGTCGGCAAGCCCCACCTGACAGAGACAAACGAACAGAATGGGGATGCGGAGGATTTTGTGCATTGAAAGGGCGAGGGTCACGGCGTCACGGAGAGACGGAGAGACGGCAGAATTTCGTCGGCGCGCCGCTTGGCAAGGTGTAGGTGACTTGATTCGGATTGCTTTGATCGATGCTCGCATTCGGCGGCACGATATCGGTCCATTGTCCGGAGGCGAGGCTGTCGGAGATTTG
>JAYWDF010000852.1:0-9514 GCA_043779985.1 Akkermansiaceae bacterium
CATCTGGGTGTCATTCTTTCTGGCGCAACGACCGACTACAGCCGATTTCTCATCCCCTTCCCGGTGTCATTCTACTTGGCGCAATGCGGTGACAGTAAAATAATAAAGAATACACTCGCCAACCCGCTCTGGGTTGATAGCCTGGGCTCATGCGAAAGGCACGTTGGCTTGCAACTTGGCAGAATTCCTCGTCGAAACCGGTGATTTATCACTGCATTTCCCGCGTGGTGGACCGGCGCTTTGTGTTCGGGGAGCGGGAATGCGAGGCGTTCCGGATGTATATGCGGATGTATGAAAATTTCTCGGGTTCTCGGGTTCTCTCTTACTGTTTGATGTCCAATCACTTCCACATATTGCTGGAAGTGCCGCCGATGGCGGAGGGCGGTCTGTCCGACGAGGCGCTGTTGCAGCGGCTTTCCGGGCTGTATTCCGAGGCTTTTGTGGCTGGGGTGGCGGCGGAATTGGAAGAGGCGAGGAAGTTGGTCGCCGAGGCTGGCGCTGATGAGAGCCGCGAGGCGGAAATTCATGCCCGTTTCACCTACCGGATGCATGATTTGAGCCAGTTCATGAAGGGCTTGTTGATTCGCTTCACCCGTTGGTTCAACCGGACCCACAACCGAACGGGGACCCTGTGGGAGGAACGATTCAAGAGCGTGATCGTGGAAAGCGGTGTGGCGGCGCGGACGATGGCGGCTTACATCGATCTCAATCCGGTGAGGGCTGGCATGGTGAAGGATCCGGCGGATTATCGGTGGAGCAGTTATGGCGAAGCCGTGGGCGGCGGGAAGAAGGGAAATGGCAAGAAGGCGCGGGAAGGCCTAGTGCGGGCGTATTTCTGCGATCAAGGTGCGGAGTTCGACGCTGGGAAATGGCAGGAAGTTTCCCGTTTGTACCGGCGCTTGATGGGTCTTGCTCTCGGCAAAAAGCCCGGGCGCGCTGAGATTTCCCAATCCGCAAAAGGACTCGGCCAGACCACAAAAAACACGGCGGAGCTGCTGGAAAGCGAGGACAACGAAACCGTGTTGAAGGATCTGGGAATGGCGAAGATGTTGCGGTGTCGAATTCGTTATTTCGCAGACGGCGCGGTGATAGGCAGCAAAGAGTTTGTGAACGAGGCCTTTGCGAGTGCGAAGGACCGTTTCGGTCCCAAGCGCAAAGACGGAGCAAGGAAGCTGAAGGGAGACGCCGCACCAGCGAACCGGGTGTTGTGGAGCTTGAGGGATCTGCGGAAGGGAATCGCTTGAACGACGAAGGTTGATGAGCCAATCTCCCGGAAAGCCCATCCAAAACTCATGCAGCCAATCCAACCACCTTCCGAGGCATTGCAAGCCCGCATGGCACGGCTGCATTCGCTGCCGCCGTCCAGATTGACCGCAGAACAAGCTCGTGCCCAAGTCGCACTTCATCTTGAGGAAGCGAGGGAGGAAATGACGAAGAGTTCGAAAAACAACAACAACATCCCTCTTTCAAAATGGCATTTTTAAAAGCCTCAAAGTGGTCCTGAATGACACTAACTTAAGGCTCGATTGGGACTATTGCCTGTCAGGCAGGGACCTTTTTCCGAATGGACGGGGTCAGTCCTCGCATGGTAACATTTTCCTTGATCTGAACAGGAGATTGGTGAGTGTGGCGCATGGCCAGACCCATGCGATTCGTCTATCCGGGGGCGGTTTATCACGTGGACGGGGTCAGTCCTCACATGGTAACATCCGCGCCTTGAAGGAGATGCATGATCGCTTCATTTGATAAGATTTTTTCACCCCACGTCGGCGGGGTCAGTCCGCGCATCGTAACATCCGCACCTTGAGGAAGCCGGTCAACCTGCCTGGCGTCAGTCCGCGTATTTCAACATTCCCGGAATCCCACATCCCAAAATCCCCTCTTTGACACCCCATCCTCAAGCTTTTCAAATGGGAAGAATTCCCGATACCATCCCAACATGAACCGCCTCCTCTCCCTAAGCCTCCATGTGCTTGCCGCCGTTGCTTCACTCACCCTTCTGTCCTGCGGCGACTACGTGCAAGGTGTCAGCCCAGAGGGTCTGCAAGCCCGCGGCATCCGGCCGAGCGAAGGTTACATCGCTGGAAGTTTCCACACCCATTTCACCAATCTCGGAAAGAAGGATTGGGACCCTTTCCTCACCATGATGGTTCAGGATGGCAACTCGAGGCTTCTGGCACGGAGAACAAAGTCGGAAGGCTCGGAGCTGGTTTCGATCAACAATGGCTGGCCAAAAGACTCACCCTCCTTCCTCGGTCGTCCGCGCAAAGGAAACTGCTTTCTGATTCCCGTCCCACCCGGAAACTACGAGATCACCGAGTCCGTCGCGGACCCCTACAACCACGAGGTCCTCTACAAGACCAAGGCTCCGATCTCCGTTCCATTTCAAGTGCGCGCCGGAGAGGCGACCGACGTCGGCGCGATTCACGTGTGCGCCCTGTTCGAGCAATCAGGGCTGGCAGGCGTATCAATTCCCAAGGCAGCCATCGTCCTCGTGGCGGACGAACACGATCGGAACGTGGCCCTGATCCGCAAAACGTTCCCGCAGATTGGCCAGATGAAGATCACACGGTTTGATGTGCCTCGCCGCTACATGCAGGAGCTGCAGCGTCTTTCGCTGACCAAGGAAAGCTGGTGGAGGTGGTGAGCGAATCATGACAAAGGGACAGGCCTTTAGTCGCATGGCAAGGAGCGTCTGTTAGCCACCGATCTGGAAATTGAAGCGGGAGAGCTGCGTTAAATCCTCATGTTCAAGGAAAATAAAGGTCATTTGAGGAACACGACTCAAATTCAGCAGGCATCATGCCCAACGGTTCTGGGACGCCACTTCATATGTTCGATTTTTCCGCCCTGAGACTTTTATATTGGAACGGGAACAGCAAGTCAGTTTCCCACCGGAATAAAAATGGGTGGGTAGGTCGATGGCGGCTGCAGTTGCAGATTGCCCAAGATCGTGGCCACGATCTGCTTCGAATCCTTCTCTTCGATCCAAAACTTCATCTTCAGTCCTCCGTTTTTATCGGACTTGGCAATGTAGGTTTTTCCTTCCTGCGCAGTGAACTTGAGAACTACCATCGAAGTCATGGATGCCTCCAGTCCCAGCAGCCCGATGCTGTGTTCGCCCGGGGAAATCCGAAAGGTGTCACCCATCCGCCAGTAGGAGGGCTGGTGATTGTCTATTTCGATAATCTGGGTGGTTCCTATCAGCGTGGTGAGATAGTTTCCCAATGTGACTTCGGGCTTCAGTATGGCGTGCGGTTGATCAGAGGGGACGGATTGAAAGACATTGGTTCCGCAGGAGGGCAACAGGGCCAAAATGAGACAGGCAAGGATGGGAGTAATATTTTTCATTCGCATGCGAAAAAAATGAAAATCGATAGATAAGTCAAACCTTTATCGTGATTGGAAGTTGATGACGTGAATGGGTGAATGGGTGAATGGGGTCAGTCCTCGCATGGTAACATTTTCCTTGATCCGGACGGGAGATTGGTGAGGCTGGCACATGGCCAGACCGATGCGATTCGTCTATCCGGGGGCGGTTTACCACGTCATGGCGCGCGGGGATGGCGGCAAGGCGATCTTCATCGAGAAGGAGGATCACCTGTTGTTTCTCCACGGCTTGAGCCGGGTCTGCGGCAGCCATGGTTGGCGGGTGCATGCCTGGGTGCTGATGGGCAACCATTTTCATCTGCTGCTGGAGACGCCGGAACCCAATCTGGTGTCGGGGATGAGGATTCTGTTGGGGACTTTCGGGCAGGCCTGGAACCGGCGCTACCAGCGCCGCGGGCACGTGTTTCAAGGGCGCTACAAGTCGATCCCGGTGGCGGGAGAACGGGCGTCCGATCCGTTCCAGTTCCGGGTGGTGGCCGACTACATCCACCTCAATCCGGCGCGGGCGGGCTTGGCAGGAGGATCGCATGGCAAGCTCGTGGACTACGAATGGAGCAGCCTGCCAGCGTATTTACGGGGAAAAGGACCGGCGTGGTTGCAGTTTGACCGCGTGTTGGCGGCATTCGAGCTGGCCAAGGATGGACGCGGCCGGCGTGCGTATGTGACCTATTTGGAAGAGCGGGCTGCGAGTGATGGCGGCAATCTATCAGACGCGGCGATGGCGGCGCTGCGGAGTGGTTGGTATTTGGGCGATGAAACCTTCCGGGATCGGTTGCTGGGATTGGTGAAGAAGGGTTCCAAGCTGCTGAGGAAAAAAGGCAGCCATGCGCCTGCAGTGATCAAGAGACACGGCGAGGGAGAAGCAGAACGGATCGTGGCGCGGGGGATGGTGGAATTGGGGCTGTTGGACGAGACGGGACAACCGATCCTGACCCGCAAGGGAGATCCGCGCAAGGTGGCCTTGGCGTCGGTGTTGAAAGCCCACACCAGTGTCGATAACGAATGGATTTCCCAGCGTCTGGCAATGGGTCACAACCGATCGGTTAGCCGCCTCACCCGACAGGGCAATGACAACCCGGAAATCAAAAAACTCTGCTCGAAACTCCTGAGAATGTTACCATGCGAGGACTGACCCCGTTGACGTCCACGTCCACCGTCCATCCCGTGCCATTCGGGACAGGACATTTGTCATCAGCGAATCCCTTCTCCCGATCATCTTCTGCGATGTCCGCCATTCGCTCACTTCCTGCCACGCCTCAGGGTAACTCCGAGCTTCATGCATTTCTGCCTTACCGCTTCCCTCGAAACCCCGATTTCTGACGCGATCACTTGATGTGGCTCTTTTCCCAACCTCGCCAAAATCTCGGGAGTCCATTTGCTGGGATTCCTCTTTTCCCCGAATGTTGGAGTGATTCCCAGTTGAATGCGCTTTTTTCGCAAAACTCCAACCCCCAATCCCAGTTCTTGGGCCAATATAGAATCCGTCTTTTTGCCCAGAAGACCGAGTTCCCGCTTGCTCCATGCGTGGGGTGTTTTCATCCCTGCTGATTTCGCGAAGGCTTCGATCTGAAGCTGCCACCTCTTCGTCGTCACGCACATCGGCTTGATCCCGAGCTGTTCCGCGAGCTCCCTGTCGGTGGCTTTTCCGAGCCGCGCGATCTCCTCTTCCGTCCACGGATGCCAGTATTCGGTTTCTACCACATAACTCCTGATGCCCAACTCCTTGCGCTTCTTCATTACCGATTTGCGACATACTCCCATGATCTCGCACACCCGTTGATCCGGCAGCTTGCCCAGAAGAGCGAGATTCTGCCGGTTCCAGTCCACCGCGTTTGGCCTTGGATTCCTGTCTTCTGCCCTTGGGCGAAACGCCTCGATACCGAGAACGTGGCGTTTCGACGCTATAGAGCCCACATTCAATTTCAAACGCCTCGCAACCTCCTTGTCCGTGTGTTTTCCCAGCAATGCCAGCTCATCTTCCGTCCATGTCCGCCACAGTTTCGCCTTGTGGGCAAACGACGCGATCCCCAGTGATCTGCGCTTGTTCGCCACCGTTGTTTTCGCCAACCCCAGCATCTCCGCCACTTCCTGATCGGACTTCCTGCCTAACAAACGGATGGCTTTCTGGTTCCATTCCTTCGGCCCGAATTCTCTGAACGGCGCAATGCCTAGTGACTTGCGCCTCGTGAATACGTGGGTCCTCTTGATTCCCAAGCGCTTCGCCAAAGCCTCGTCCGACATGGTCCCCAACAGTGAAATCTTCTCACTATCCCAATAACTTTTCCCTAAATATTTGTATGGCTGGACCATCGTCGCATTGATGTTGGTGGAATTCACATTGCCTTCAATCCTTTGCTCTCACCGAGGAACCGGAGAATCAATGATAATCTCATCCCCGGCGGCGATGTTGCGGATTTTTTCGCGGAACTTGCTCCGCACAAGGTTACAGACAAATCATCAAGAATCATTACAAGGTGACAGATAAATAATATAGAATCATTTTGGCATCTGAGCTTGCGGTGGTAGAGTGACCACATGCGTAAGGCTCGTTGGCTGGCAAATTGGCAGAATTCCTCGTCGAAACCGGTGATCTATCACCTAATTTCCAGAGTCGTGGATCGGCGCTTCGTTTTTGCTGAGCGGGAATGCGAAGCGTTCCGGATGTATATGCGGATGTATGAGAATTTCTCGGGTTGCCGGGTTCTTTCTTACTGCCTGATGTCCAATCACTTCCACTTGTTGCTGGAAGTGCCTCCGATGGCGGAGAGCGACTTGTCCGATGAGGCGCTGTTACAACGGCTTTCCGCGCTCTATTCCGAAGCATTTGTGGCCGGAGTGGCGGCAGAATTGGCGGAGGCGAAGAAGAATGCCGGGGATGATGCTACAGACAAGAGTGTGGGGGAAATCCACGCCCGTTTCACCTATCGGATGCATGATTTGAGTCAGTTCATGAAGGGCCTCTTAATTCGCTTCACTCGCTGGTTCAACCGGACCCACTCCCGCACGGGAACGCTTTGGGAAGAACGATTCAAGAGCGTAATCGTGGAAAGCGGCGTAGCGTCAAGGACGATGGCAGCCTACATCGATCTCAATCCGGTGCGTGCAGGGATGGTGAAAGATCCGGCGGATTATCGATGGAGCAGTTATGGGGAGGCGATAGGCGGCGGAGAGAAGGGTAACGGGAAAAAAGCACGCGAAGGCCTGGTGCGGGCATATCTCTGTGATCAGGGCGTGGGTTTTGAGGCTGGAAAATGGCAGGAAGTTTCCCGTTTGTACCGGCGTTTGATGGGGTTGACCCTCGGCAAAAAAACCGGGCGCGCGGAGGTTTCCAAGTCCTCAAAAGGCTTGGGCCAAACTACCAAGAATACGGCGGAGATGCTGGAAAGCGAAGACAACGAAACGGTGTTAAAGGACCTTGGGATGGCGAAGATGTTGCGGTGTCGAATTCGTTATTTCACAGACGGCGCGGTGATCGGCAGCAAAGAGTTTGTGAACGAGGCCTTTGCCAGTGCACGGGAACGTTTCGGCCCGAAGAGGAAGGATGGAGCCAGGACCATGAAAGGCAGCGCCAGCGGCGCGAAGGGGCTGTTGTGGAGCGCAAGAGATCTGCGAGTTGGGCTTTGATTCCGTTTCCGTATGCCGGACCTTTAGAGTGATCCTTGTTCCCTTCTCTCTCTGTCGCTCCATCCCGTTCCAGCCACCCGGCTGACCACCGCCCAGACTCCAATTCCGTCCTTGGAATCGCGGCAAGCCTAAAATTCTTCGCTCAATCGATACGTGCATGGGCGACTCCGGTGCAGTCGGCGAGGAGCATGGCGACGAAAAGAAGAAGCCCTATTCACTGGTCCGAAGATGGTTTCCAAACTTTATCTACTGGGATTGCGCTATCCTCATGACACATGACAGAGAAACTTGCCGATAATCTTGCTCGCTACTCACCGCGTCCGTTTCACATGGTCTGTATCATGATTAAATACATCCCGTGGATGACCGCCTGGTTCTTGCTATCATCGTGCGCCACGCCACATCAGCGTCTATCAGGCAAAACCGACATTCCACTTCTGTTGCCGGGCGAAAGATACGCATCATGGAAAATCGATGAAGCGAGCTTTGACCAATCCCGCTATTACATGATCTCAAAGTATAACGCCAAAGGAAAGTCCATCACCATCCTTGCCAGTGATGGAGAAGATAACGTCGCCTCCCCCACCGACAAAAAAATAATGATTCCCGAGGTCGGCATGGTGCTTTATCGGCGTTGCTCTGTCGGCGGAGATGAAGAGTTACCGCGTTTCGAAACCGATCCTTTCACCCGAGAGGATGGCCACGGGGGAAAGGTTTACTACAAAGTGCGAGTCATCACCGACGACCGGGATCAAGAAGCCATGATGAAATCCGTAAAATGGGCTGCCCCTGGCTCAAAATTCTGATAGCTAACGATCAAGTGAAGGGTCTTAGTCATTCATGATCAGTACCGACCATGCCCACTCTTGCCACTGGTCATTGCTCAATTATTATAACAAAAAGCCAGACTTTTTAATAAGAAATCTATAACAAAAAGCCAGACTTTTTAATAAGAAATCCACTTGTCACCCCGTTTCCAGCGGTTAATCTCCCGCCATCATGAGCAGCAACAACCGCAAGCGATGGATTGTGCCTTGGAAGGATTCGGCGACAAAACCGGCGATCTACCACTGCATTTCCCGGGTAGTGAACCGGGATTTTGTGCTGGTGGTGGACGAACGCGAACATTTCCGGATGCTGATGCGGATGTGTGAGAACTTCACGGGTTGCCGGGTCTTGTCTTATTGTCTGATGTCCAATCACTTCCATGTGCTGTTGGAGGTGCCGCCGATGCCGGAGGGCGGGATCCCGGACGGGGAGTTATTCAAGCGGTTGGGCGTTTTTTACGGCGAAGCGCAGGTGGTGGCGATTGCCAAGGAAATGGAAGACGCCGGGACGGTGCGCACGCGGGGTGAATTTGAACTGCCGCCCGTGGATGGAGAGGGCGTGCCATTGGATGCGGCTCTGGAGATTGCCATGACAAAGCAGCAAGCAGCGCGGCGCGTGGAGGAAATCCGCAGTCGCTATACCCGGCGGATGCATGATTTGAGCGAGTTCATGAAGTCCCTGCTGGAACGCTTCACCAAATGGTTCAACCGCACGCATTCACGCTCTGGGACGCTGTGGGAAGACCGGTTCAAGAGCGTGATCGTCGAAAGCGGCGTAGCGGCACGGACGATGGCGGCGTATATCGACCTCAATCCGGTGCGTGCGGGGATGGTGAAAGATCCGGCGGATTATCGCTGGAGTAGCTATGGAGAAGCCGTGGGAGGGGGGGCGAAAGGGAACGGCAGGAAGGCGCGTGAAGGCTTGGTGCGGGCGTATTTTTTCGAAAAGGAGGCGGGATTGGAGCCTGAGAGGTGGCGGGATGTCTCGCGTTTGTATCGGCGCTTGATGGGACTCGCCTTGGGCAAAAAGCCTGGGAACGCTGAGGTGTCGCTAGCGGCGAAAGGCTTGGGCCAGACCACGAAAAACACCCCCGAGCTGCAGGAAAGCAAGTACAACGAAACGGTTCTCAAGGATCTTGGAATGGCGAAGATGCTGCACTGCCGGGTGCGCTATTTCACGGACGGCGCGGTGATTGGCAGCAAGGAGTTCGTGAACGAGGCGTTTGCGAGTGCGCGTGACCGATTCGGCCCGAAGCGAAAGGACGGTGCCCGGACCATGAAAGGCAGCGGCAGCGGCGCGAAGGGGTTGTTGTGGAGCGCAAGGGATTTGCGGGTCAGAGTTTGAACCATGAAAAGGCGACCGTTATTGGGTCCGACTCTTTCCTTCGATCTAGCAGCCCGAAGGTTGGAAGCCGGCGCAGGTCCCGGTGGAGCAGTGCATGGAGCGGCTGGAGAATTCTGTTAAGAAATGAGCCGCGTCCGAAGATTTCGCGATAGAAGATGTAGCGGAGCTGAAATGATGGTGTGAAACCCTTGGAGCTCGCGGAGCAGTGTCCGTGGCGATGCCATCAAAATTGCTAGTGTCGTGTAATATTTTATTTATCGGTTAGTGAATTTTAAAATTGTACGATTCTGAGGATGTGCACAATCGGACAGGTGCCCGCCAAATTACA
>JAYWDF010000853.1:0-3353 GCA_043779985.1 Akkermansiaceae bacterium
GTAAATCGCAAGGCTGCCACCGGCTGCTAGAGGGGCGTCGCTTTTTCCAGCGCCTTGGATGGTCACCGAGCCTTTGACGCCGTCGTGGTCGTAGGTGAAGATGTCGAACTTCGCGAGAGTCGTGGGATAAACCTGCGCCGCCTTGAGCGTGAGATCGCCCGCCATGCTGAGCGTGCCGTTGCCACGGATGTCGCCATCGATCGCGGTGAAATTGGCGCGGCCGATGTTTTGCAGCGAGAGCGTGCCGACATCGATAAGCTTGGCGTTCAGGTCGAGACTTCCGGCTCCGAAGGTCGGTGCGAAATTGTATTCGTTGGAAGACACGGCAGGGTCCTGCTGGAAAGCCAGAAACACATCATCCGGATGCTGCGGTGCGCGGAAGTCCTGACCGACGTAAAGATACGATGCGGAGATTTTCACCGCGTCGTCGGCGCGAATCATCCCGCCGGCGGCGAGGCGCACGCTGCCTTTTGCCTCGATGTTGATCCTTCCCTGGAAATCAATATTGCCGCCGTAGGGGATGGGTGAGGCATTGCCGACGTATTTCCCGCCGAGGCTCAGCGAGGCGAACGAGCCTTCGGTGAAACGGTCGATCGCGAAAAATCCGGAGCCGCCATAGCTCACGCCGTTTTTGTCAGTTAGGCCGCTGCCGACTCCCATGGCGGCACTTGGATTCAGGATGAATCTGCCGCTTTGTTTCACCACCAGGTTCACGTCCGCGCCGGTGCGGGATTCGCCTTCACGGTAGTAGCTGCCGGACGAGACCGAGAGCGTTCCGCCGGTGGATTGTGTGCCACCGGCCGCGCCGAGGAGGGTGGCGTCGGTAAGCAGCATCTGGGATCCAGTCAGATCAATTGTTCCGCCATTGCTGTCGATGCGGGTAGCCACGCCGAGCTGTTGGAGCGGGGTGGAGGTGAGGCCGGCGTTATCGGAGAGGCTAGGGTTGGCGAGATTCGCCGGGTCCAGATCGAGAACGCCGGAGGTGCCGGAAACGTCGAGCACCGCGCCGCTTTCCGCGAGAATATTGCCGGAGACCAAGATCTTGCCGCCGTTGTACACCTTGCCGGCGCGCCGTCCGAAGTCATCGGGCACGAGCTGCGTGATGCCCGCCGTGGAGAGCTGTGCGGCGGCTCCGAGGTGGACGGTGGCGAAGGCCTGGGTGACGGCTAACCTTTGCGAGGCGGTGAACGGAAATGCTCCGGCACCTGCGACGGAAATTTCTCCGCCAGGAGCGATCACGCTGCCTAACAAGGTGATGGTGCCGCCCTTGAACGAAACGCTGCCACCGGCCTCCGTGGCGATCGAAGAGCCTGCTCCCATGAAAATATCGCCGCGCACTTCGAGGTTGTCCTGCGTGAACGGATCGTCCGAACCCAGCGCCGTGAAACTCAGGCTGACCGGCGGGCGGACGCCCTTGGCAGCCGTGATTTTCTCCAACGCGAATCCTCCGCCCGGTGACGCATCCTGCACGGCAAGGTAAGTCTGGGCGATGGGATTGATCTCCGTTCCCGCCGCGATGGAGATGGCAGGCTTGTAAGTCTGGAATTGCCCAGCTGGCGGTGTGGCGGTGTCCGCCGCGCCGATGCCGGACAAGGCATATTTCGCGAATCCCCCTTTGCGGAAGAAGGTCTCGTCGAGATTGAGAGAGTCCGCTTGAGAGGTTCCACCGATGCGGATCATTCCAGCCTGGATCGTCAGCGTGCCGCCGGAGATGCCGGAGTATCCGCCGAGTGTCGAGTCGAGCACCAGGCCGCCGCCGATCACCCCCGCGAAGGCGGGGTCCTTGCCGGTGAGAATCGAGATGCTGCCAGCCTTGCCGTAAGTGACCTGCTTGTTGGTGGCGATGTAAGCTCCGCCGGAAACGTCGAGCTCCGAGCCTTTTTCAAGCATGGCCTGATAGGAGCTGATGGAAATGCTGCCGCCGTCGATGGTCCGCGCCTTGGTGAGGTCTTCCGCGGCGAGCAGGCTGTCGTCCACTAACAGTCCGGAGGTGGACAGGCTGGCACCTTTGGCGAGCGTGAAGATGCCCCGGCCGGCGTTCGCGGCTGGAACCAGTGCGGTTCCGGATGGATTGAAAATGCTGTATTCAGCGGCCGCCGACGGCGAGATGTTATAAGTGGTGAACGAGAGCTTTCCGCCCGCCGCATCCATTTTTCCCGACACGGAAATGTTTGCGGCGGCGAAGGACACCGCCCCCTTCGGCGTCGCAGACAGCGTGACGTCGGCGGGCACGGTGATGGAGCCGTCTGGATTCGAGATTTCGAGTGCGCCGAAGCCGCTGCTTCCTAACAATCCGGGCGCCAGCTTCACCGTCGCCACCCGGTCAGCGGCCAGCGAGGCCGGCGCGTCATTCGTCAGTGAGAACGACGGGACCGACAATCCGCCCGTGTTTTTTGAAAATACGATGGCGGGCGGCGTGGCCGAGTGCTTGACGTAATTGATGACCGTGGTGCCAGGATTCAAAACCGCCTTATCCGACTCGAAGCTGATTTTCAACGTGCTCAAGCCCGGCGGAGTCGAGCGCTGGCGTGGTCCTTCCACGGTCAGCCCGCGCAGTTCGCCGTCGAGCGCCATGCTCGGCGCACTGATGGAAAGAGTTCCTCCCGCAGCGCCTTCGACGAAGCTCTCCTGCATGGTGCCCGAGAAAAGCGGTGTCTCGAAGGTCTTTGAAACGTTCCACTTCTCGGAGGTGATCGTGCTGCTGCCAGTGAATACGCCGTCGTAAACCTGGTCCGGAGTCGCCTTGTCGATGGCGACCAATCTGCCGCCCGAGACCAACACGGATGTCTTGACGGTGCCGCCTTCGTGCCGGAAATAGCCGCCGGAGACATCGAGCGTCGAGGTCTTGCTAACAACCACCGAGCCGCCCGCCTGGAGATTGATGTTTCCACCGATGGCGGTGAGCTGTGCGGCGTTTCGTTCGATGAGCCCTGCCAGACCGGTCACATCTCCGAGGGGCGTGCCGATCCAGTATTTTCCGTTATAAACTCCGCTGTTGCGGATATCGACCGTGATTTCCCGGCCGCGCAGGTTGGTGTCGCGCTGGAGCGGGGAATCCGCGAGTTCGGAACCCAGCAGTTTCACCTTGAGGATGCTTTGTGCGAGGGGAACGAAGACATCGGCGCTGCCCGCCACACTGATGGTGGCGTTGTCATCGACATAGATCTGTCCGCCGTCGAAGACAAAGCGCTGCTCCTCGCCCGTGTAGAAGTTTGTCAGACCCGCTTCCACATTCCCGGTGGAATCGAAGATCGTGCGGTTGCCGTCGTTGTCCTTGTAGGGCCACATCCCGGCGCGGACGTTGACCTCGGCATTCGGAGCTAACAGCGTGGAGCCGGTGTCGAAGTGAATGG
>JAYWDF010000854.1:0-3352 GCA_043779985.1 Akkermansiaceae bacterium
GGGAAACCCGATCTATCAGACACCCGCAGGGCCGCCGGACACCCTGCCAACGCGCGGCGGTCGTCGTCCGGATCCGCTTCCGCCAGCAATCCGCGGGGCAACAACGGGGGAATCGAGGGAAGCGCGCGCGCTCTCGCCGCCAAAGATCCCCGGGAAGCCTGGCGGCAGTCGCTGACCATTGCCAATTTCGCGGAGCGTACGGCCTACGTCAGCGGGTTGATGCGGGAGTGGGCGAGGCAAGATCCCGCCGCCGCGCTCGAAATGGCGGGCACCCTGCCGGCGGGAGCGCTCAAACAAGAAGCCTTCGATGCCGCCTGCGCGGGCTGGACGTCACAACACCCCGAAGCCGCGGCCAAGTGGGCGACCGGCCATCTAACTGGCCCATTGGCCGGGGAAGCGTTCGGTTCGATCGCCAAGGAATGGGCGGCAAACGACCCGGCTGCGGCCGCCGCCTGGGTTTCAACGCTGCCTAACGGAGTTCTCTCTGAAAGCGCGACGACCCTGGTCATCAGCGCGTGGGTCGAGCGCGATCCGCAAGCCGCAGTCGCCTGGATCGATTCCTTTGCCAATGTCGAAAAGCGGACCGCGGCCTTGGGCACCTTGGTCACGGAATGGAGCGCGCAGTCGCCCGAGGATGCCGCCCGCTGGGTGGACTCCCGACTCGCAAAACCCGAAGCTGGCGACTTGGCGGAAGCCCTGGTCGGAGCTTGGGGTGCGCAGGATCCGCAGGCCGCATCCGCGTGGGTGATGACCCTCAATGGCGATCTTCAAAGCACCTCCGCCGCCACCCTGCTCTCGCTGTGGGCGAGCAGCGACCCACAGGTCGCGGCCGCGTGGGCGGCCCAATTTCCCCCGGGCGAGACCCGCACCGAGGCGATTCCCGCGATCGCCTCCACTTGGGCCGGATCCGAGCCGGAAAAGGCCATCGCTTGGACATTGAGCTTGCCCGATTCCCCGGAGCAGCGCGACGCGTTGGATGACTCCGTTAGAACGTGGACGACCCTAGCCCCCGCCGAGCTCGGCAAATGGGTGAAACAACAACCGACTAACATCGCCACCGATCACCTGCGGTCGATCGCTGGCGGAGCCATGGTCGAAACCCACCCCGAGGACGCGCTCGCCATGGTGTCGAAAATTTCCGATCCGACGCAGCGGGATGACTCGCTCGCCCACCTGCTGCGGCGTTGGGTCAGGGATGATCCCACGGTTGCCCAAGCTTGGATGGCGCAAGCCAAGCTTTCGCCCGCCGTCATCGGGCGGGTGAAGATTCCGAAGTAGTGCTGCCATCGATGAGGGATGACGCCGGGAAACCAACCAAAGACAACTAACATCATGAAATCCAAAACCACCATCGCCTTGCTGGCCGTGCTCGCACTACCCCATTTCGCCTTCGGCGGAGAAGAGGACAAGCCCGTCAAGTTTGAAGAACTGCCCGCGGCGGTCGCCAGCGCCATCAAGGGCGCGGCCGGCGAGGCCAAGCTCGACACCATCGTCCTCGGCGACGAGGACGGCACGCCCGCCTACGAAGCCACCTGGCAGGCTAACAGCCACAAACATGAAATCGCGGTGGCCAAGGACGGCACCGTGCTGGGACTTGAGGAAATCATCACGCTGGCGGAAACGCCGGATGCCGTGCGCGCGGCGATGACGAAGGAAGCCGGCGCGGACAAGGTGCTCGAAGTGGAAAAGGTCTTGGAAAAAGGCAAGACCACCTACGAAATCACGATCCAGAAAGGCAAGGCCAAGGAGGCCGTTAGCTTCAGCGAGGACGGCAAGCTGCTCGAACGCGAAAGCGCCGACGCGGAAAAAGCAGCGAAGAACGATAAGGGTAAAAAAGACGAAGAGGAAGACGACGACGACAAGGACAAGGACAAGAAATAATCACTGTGGGTCCCACCGTGCTTGTCGATCCGGCGGGACCCGCTTTTCTTTGAGCCATGCGCGTTCTATTGGTGGAGGATTCCGAGGTCCTGCGGCGCACGGTGCGCCGCGCGCTGCGGCATGCCGGTTTCGCCGTGGACACCGCGGCGGATGGCGAGGACGGCCTCGCCCTGGCGGAACTCAACGACTATGACGCGCTCGTGATCGATATCATGCTGCCGAAACTCGACGGCCTTTCGCTGCTGCGACGGCTGCGTGCCAAGGGCAAACCCACGCACGTCATCCTGCTAACCGCCCGCGACACGGTGGACGACCGAGTCGAGGGATTGCGGCAGGGAGCGGATGATTATCTGGTGAAACCCTTCGCCATGGCCGAGCTCATCGCGCGGGTTGGCGCGCTCTGCCGCCGCGCCTATGGGGCGACGGCCGGATCCCTCCGCCTCGGCGCACTCGAGCTCGATCTTGCAGCACGGCGGTTGCGGCGCGGCGGGGTGGAAACGGACCTAACCGCCCGCGAGTGGCGGCTGCTGGAATACCTGGTGCTGAGGCGCGGCCAGGTGGTCCCCCGGGCGGAAATCGAGGCGCACATTTACGATGAACTGGTGGAACCCATGAGCAACGTGGTGGATACCGCGGTCTATGGCTTGCGGCGCAAAATCGGCCCGGAACTCATCCGCACCCGGCGCGGGCTGGGCTACATCCTCGAGGCCGAATGAAATCGATCCGCACGCTGCTCACCCTGCGCCTGCTCGCCGGCGGCACGCTACTGCTAGGTGCGGCGGGCCTTGTGTTGCATTGGCAGGTTAGACACGCGCTTACCGCGGAATTCGACGCCACGTTGCGAGCCACCGCGCAATCGCTCGCATCCCTCACGGAGCAAGAGCATGGCAAGGCACGTTTGAAATCCGCCGGTGAAAACATGCCGCAATTCGAACGAGCAAACGGCTCCGAGGTTTTTCTCATGACCACGGCGGACGGGCGGGAAATCGAGCGCTCCGCATCGCTCGGCAGCGCCACCCTTCCGCTGCACGCCAACTCGCTGGAAGCGCCTGCCAATTTCAATACCACGCTGCCAGATGGCCGCGCGTTCCGCTGCGCCGGAGTGCGTTTCAGGCCTCATTTGGAAGACGATGAGCAACGGGAAAACGGTCCTCCGGGCATCCAAGCGCTGCTGGTGGTTGGTCACGACCGCGCACCGCTCGACCAGACGCTGGCGACCCTGCGTGACAGCTTGTTAGTTGTCGGAGTGGGCACGCTGGCATTGCTCGCCGCCCTCGTCCGCTGGGGAGTGGGTGGTGGACTCTCGCCGCTCGCCCGCCTTGGCAAAAGCGTGGCCGCCGTCGATGCCGCGTCCCTGTCCACGCGATTTCCAGCCGGGGATTTGCCAGACGAGTTGCGTCCGATCGCCGCCCGGCTGAACGAGTTGCTCGCCCGCCTGGAATCCGCCTTCGCCCGCGAGCGGCGGTTCACC
>JAYWDF010000855.1:0-3345 GCA_043779985.1 Akkermansiaceae bacterium
ACACCGTCGGCACCAGCCGCTGGACGACTGATTGGAATTTTGCCCAGCCCGTGCCCTACAGCAGCACGGGTACCTGCAAGAGCAGCTCGTCGACCATTACCTTCAACCTCGCTTCCGCACCCGCGAGCGGGACGCAAGCCTCCCTCTATCTCGGGATCGCGTCGGACTACTATACGGCGCTGATCATGACCGTGAACGGCACCAACCTCGCCAGTGCGTCGGGCCTTTCGGCCACGCCGAGTTCCCTTCCCAGCACCGGTTTCATCCCCACTTCTCAAGGCAGTAACACGACGCTTCGCGAGGGGATCAACGGTGCCTTTTCCGACGAGCGAATCACCTTCGGCGGCACATTGCTCAAAACGGGTGCGAACACGATCACGATCGCCCAGCGTCAAGTCGGCGGCACCTACTTCGCCGACCACGCGATGTATGACTATCTGCGGCTGGAGCTGACCAACTACGTCCCGCCAGCTCCCGCCGCTGTGACTGCATTTGCTGGAAATAATAGCGCGCTCGTGACCTGGCCTGCCGTCCCTGGAGCAACGAGTTACAAAGTCTTGCGTTCTACGGTCAGCGGTAGCGGCTACGCAACCGTGGCAACTGGTGTAATTGGTCCTGTTAGCGGTAGCGGGCCCACTCATGCCAGCTACGTTGACATTACCGCTCTCAATGGCACGACCTACTACTACGTGGTGCAATCGACGAATCCGGTGAATTCCAGCGCGAGCTCGGCTCCCGGCGCGGGCGTCATTCCGTCCTCCGGTTCGTCCACTTCCGTGCCCGCTGCGCCCGCGGGATTGACCTCTACCCCTGGAAGTGGCTCGGTCATGCTGAATTGGACCGCCTCCCCGGGTGCGAATCTCTATACGGTGAAACGTTCCACCCTCACCTACAACGGCGGTGGAACCACCATCCCGCTCAACACGATCACCCTCACCAATTCCGTCACTGGCACCGGTTATTCGGACCTTTCGGTAACTAACGGTTCTCTTTACTCCTACTCCGTCTCTGCGAGTAATTCCGTGGGGTCAAGTGTGGACGGCGCGTCAGCGGCTTCGACCCCGGTAGCCGTTGCGCCTGCCAGCAGCCCGGCCAACCTTACGGCAACGCCCGGCACGCAACAGATTCTCTTGAATTGGTCAGCTGTCACAGGTGTGACGGGATATATTATCCAAGTGTCTACCACTCCCGGCGGACCCTATACATATTTGACCAGTATATCATCGCTGACGTATAACGATGGAGGTCAGGCGGACAATACCACTTACTACTACGTCATTGCGGCCACTAACTCGGGCGGCACCAGCGCCAACTCTGCGGAAGTCAGCGCCACGACCGCGCCTGCTGCTCCTGTGGGTCTCGCCGCCACCCCGGGAAACACCCAGGTCACGCTCAGTTGGACAGCATCCACGGCAGCGGCGAGCTATAAGGTTCAGCGCGGAACCGCAACCAGTGGTCCATACACTGCCGTCGCCACCATCTCCGGCACCAGCTATACCGATAACAGCCTCACCAACGGGTCGGTCTATTACTATGTGGTGAACGCTGTGAATGCCAATGGCTCCAGCGTCGCCTCCTCGGAAATCAACGCGACGCCTGTCACGACCGTTCCGGTCGCGCCCCTCGGCCTAACCGCCACCGCTGGCTACCAACAGGTTGTGCTTAATTGGACGGCGTCCGCGGCCGCAACGGGCTACACCGTTCTGCGCGGCACGGCATCCGGCGGCCCTTACACCCCGGTTGCCAGCGGCATTGCCACAACCTCCTATACCCATACCGGATTGTCGAATGGCACTACCTATTACTATGTCGTGGCAGCCTCCAGCGCCGGTGGCGCCGGAGCCTATTCCAGTGAGGTCAATGGGACACCATTTGGTGCCCCACCGAGCCTGACATGGAAGGGTGCGTCCAGCACGGCCTGGAACACCGCGACTGCCAACTGGACCAACGCGGGCAACGCCGCCACCTATGCCGACAGCAACAGTGTGACCTTCGACGATACCGCCACGACCGGCAGTGTGGTCATCAGTAGCACGGTGGCTCCCGGTTCGGTCACTTTTAACAATTCCACGCTGACCTACACCGTAGGCGGCAGCGCCATCTCCGGCTCCATCGCGCTTGCAAAGACTGGCAGCGGCACGCTGATCCTTACCGGAGCTAACAGCTATTCCGGCGATACGGTCCTCAGTGGTGGAAAGCTCTATTTAGGCAGTGGCAGTGGCACCGGTCAGACAGCCTCGCTGGGTTCGGGTACGCTTGCGATGAGCAACGGGACCACGTTCCGCATGAACCCAAGCGGGAGCGGCACGATTTTCCCCAGCACCAATATCGTCATTGCTGCAGGGGCCACGGTTTATTTGGAGTCGGGCACGACTGCCAGTGGCTACGGTGGGACCATTTCCACAGGAGATAGCAATAGTAATGTGGTAATCAACAGCGGCTCGGTTAATCCCAGTGCGGCTAACACCAAACAATTCGGCCCCGGCTTTACCGGCACCGTCAACGTGGGCTCCGGCATGAAGCTGAACTTCCGGGGCACCATCAGTGGAGTGGGTAACGGCGGTGACAATGCGACGTTCAATGTGACCGGGACGGGCGTGATCAACGCGAAAAACTCCCCGAGTGGTAATATCGCCCTCGGTGCATTAACAGGGGACGGGGTGGTCGCCGGAGGCGAGACCGCCAGCACCACCCTGACATACACCATCGGGGCCAAGAATGTGGATTCGACATTTTCCGGAACGCTCGTTGACGGCGCGGCGGGTAAGCTGGCCGCCATCATCAAGACCGGATCCGGCACCCAGACGCTGTCGGGCATCAACACTTACACCGGACCTACCACTGTCACTGCTGGAAATCTATCGATCACCGGGTCGCTTGCTGCCACGCCCGTCACTGTCGCGACCACCGGCACCCGTGGGGGCAGCGGCAGCATTGCGGGAGCGGTTGCTTGTAATGGCACTCTCGCCCCCGGCGTTTCCGCGGGAACCTTGACTCTCGGGAACGGTCTCGTTCTCGCGTCCACCAGTACGCTCGCATACGACCTCGGGAGCACCTCGGATCTCACCACCGTTACGGGCAATCTCACGCTCGATGGCACAATCAATGTCACTGCTGCCACCCCACTGGCATCAGGCACCTACAACCTCATCACCTATTCCGGAACTCTAGCAAATAATTCGCTCGCTGTCGGGACGCTGCCCGCAGGCTGCACTGCCACCGTGAATACAGCCACCGCGGGCCAGGTGAAGCTGGTGGTGGTGAATTCGACCAACACCGCTCCGCAAATCACAGCCGGGCCCAACGCTTCCGCGAATCCGGTCGTTACCACCAACACCAATCTCT
>JAYWDF010000856.1:0-9481 GCA_043779985.1 Akkermansiaceae bacterium
ATATCGCTCTCGAATATCGAGCGGAAAATCGTCGAGTCCGATGCCTTCGTCTTTACTCCGGGAGCCACCCTCGAAGATCTGTTCAAAGCCGTATCCGTCTTCGTTGGCTATCAAACCCTCGATGTGAATCTCTCGGGGAAACCGACGGTTTTACTCAATTCCGACGGTTCTTGGAATCGACTGTTCTCCTTGCTCACGCACCTCAACCGACTCGGAACGGTCAAGCAAGATCACAAGGACTACCTGCTGCTTGCGGAATCGCCCGAGGAAGTCCTCGAACTGCTCGCCACTTCGCGGCGCGAGGGTATTCCGAGTGTGGGCAGGGTGAAAATCGGCACAAACACCGTGGAATCCTTCGAAACCCCTCTGCCGGTGGACCACGAGGGAAACGTCTGTGTCTTCTGCTCAGCCTCCATCGAAGACCCGGCCTATCTGAATGACGGTTACGAGTTCGGCAAACAGCTCGCCGAAAATCGCCTCGGCTGCGTGTCCGGAGCCGGAAACTCCGGAATCATGGGCGAAGTCGTTCGCGGATCGGTCGAGGCCGGCGGCTGGACCGGTGGCTCCAACGTCCCCCACATCATCGAACTCGAAGGCCTTCCCGTCGGCCTTTCCAGCTTCTGGCTCAAGCCGGACATCTACACCCGGATGGAAATCATGATTCAGCACTCCGATGCTTTCGTCATCTTCCCCGGCGGCTCCGGAACCGTGCAGGAAATGCTCGCCCTGATGATCTTCAAGCATCAAGGGCACCCGTCGATGGTCGGCAAACCCGTCATCGTCTTCAACCGCAAGAATGCCGAGGGCGAGTCGTTCTGGACCCCGTTGATCGAAATGCTCGAAACTTGGTGCTACGACGGCGAATTCGTCGTGGTCGACGCGCTTGAAGAATTAGTCCCCCTCATTCAAAAAATCATCGTCCCGCCCAAAAGCGCTGTCGCTTAGAAACACGATCTCCGTTCCGCTGCTTGCCAGTCGGCCAATTGATCCGTTAAGATGCGCCATCGTGACTGTTGGAATTCTCGTCAACCCCCACAAGCCCGGCTCGCTGGCCACCCTTCACGCTCTCCGGGCCGCCCTGAAATCCCACGGCTGCGCGGTCGTGCTCGATGAAGACACCGCGGTGCTCGCGGGTGAATCCGGAGGTATTCTCGCCACCGAGTTTTCGCAGCACGTCGACATCGTCGCCGTCCTTGGGGGGGATGGCACGATGCTTCACGCCCTTTCCCGCCTCGGGGATTTCGAAAAGCCCGTCGCGGGAATCAACATCGGCACCCTCGGATTTCTAACGAGCTGCAAGGATGACGAGCTCGACATCTTCGCCGCAGCGATTGCCGAAGGCCGGTTCACCACGAGCGTTCGCACTTTGCTAGAGGCGACGGTCCACCGTCACGGCAAGCCGCCGGAATCATTCGTCGCCCTGAACGAAGTGACCCTTGCGCGCGGTGACACCGGCCGCCTGGTCTCGTTGCGCGCCCAAGTGAACGGCGAGCTGCTCAACGACTATCGCGCCGATGGCCTAATCGTCGCCACACCCACCGGATCCACCGCCTACTCGCTTTCCGCCGGAGGTCCGCTCATCGCTCCCGATGCCGCGGTATTTGTCATCACCCCCATCTGCCCCCACAGCCTCAGCCAGCGCTCGTTAGTCCTGTCCGACAACTCGGTGATCGAGCTGTCCTTGGAAGACAAGCACAGCGGCCCCATGATCTTCACCGTGGATGGTCGCGACAACATCCCGATCGAACCCGGCGACTGGATCGAGGTGAAGAAATCCCTTCAATCCTTCCATCTCCTGCGCTTGGAGGGGCGCTCGTTTTACGAAGCACTCCGGCAGAAACTCCGCTGGCAAGGCGTGTAGTCTCCATCATCGCTCGCCGAGGCCGTTCATGACCTCCGTCAGCTTGGAAATCAAGCGCTCGCGAAGCGGCGTCGCTGCCAAGGCAAGTCGCCGCTGCTCAGCCTCATAAACTCTGCGGCCATCCGCCGTTTCAATGCGGATGGGCTCCCGTCCCCAAGCGGTGAGGTCATAGGGGCTGGCCCGCATGTCCAGATCACGCAGCTCCATCGCCAGTTCGAAGCAGTCCAGCAATAGCTCTGTGCCGATCCACGGCATCGACTTCGCCGCCCATTTGTACAGATCCATATTCGCATGGACGCAGCCGGGCTGCTCGAGTGACATCCGGCCCTCCAGCGTCGGCTGCAGGCGGTTCAGTGGCCGGGAATCGGGGGCGAAAAACCGGAAGGCGTCGTGGTGCGAGCAGCAAATCGGCCGCGACTCCACCAGCGCGTCGATCTCCGTCTGCGGCAAGCGGAGTGGTGTGGTCCCCTCGTGTCTAACCGTCGTCCCCCGGTAAACCATTGCCCACTCGTGCAACCCGTGGCAGGCGAAGTTCGGAGCCCGGTCACGGGTCGCTGATAGCAATTCAAGGATCCATCGCAGCCGTCCCTGTTCCTTTTCTGACAATCGACGGGGATCCGCGAACAGAATGCCAGCGCTCAGCGAGTAGTAGCGGCCGGGAAAAACCGGCAATGACGCGGGGGACCCCTCGGTTGGCATCCACTCCAAGCCTACTCCGTATCCCGGTTGCCATTGCTCTAGCAAGGTGAACGCGTACGGATAGTATTGGAAAAGAAAGTCCTCAACCGGATGAGGCACCCCGCAGTCGCGGCGCTTCCTTGTCGCGGCGGTATGACGCTCCGCCCGTGCCCGGTGGGTGGCCGCACGTCCTCTCCAATCGCTCGCGGAAAGCGTCTGCTCAAGTGGGCCGAAAATCATCACGCCGCGAGAAAGACACAAACTTTAAACAATAGCAAAATTTCCCTTGCATCATACCCGCACCGCCCGTAACTATGCCGCCCCGCGCCGAAAGGCGCATGGTTCAAACGCGGGATGGAGCAGCCAGGTAGCTCGTCAGGCTCATAACCTGAAGGTCAGAGGTTCAAATCCTCTTCCCGCAACCAATGAAAGCCGTTCAGCTCCAAGGAGTTGAACGGCTTTCGCCTATCAGGGTTTCAAGTGGTGGTGACAAGGAATGTTCACACAAACCTGAGTTTTACCGCATTGCGGCGCTTTTGAGAGTGATCACGTTGCCCCGCTTTTTCCGTCTGCCTGATGTTATTCTCGCACCGCAGCCCGATATTGCCACCCGAGAGGTGAGAGAGGGCACCGAGGAAAAGAACCGGGCAAGGAGGCTGCCTCCGTCACCGCGTTTTTTTGTGGATGGGTAGAGAGTAGTAATTCGCCCCATCAAAAAAATTCCGGGATTCTTCGATGGCACCACACCACAGGGAAACATGCACACCGGGGCTGACAGCGGGGCCAGGGGCGGGTTCATCGGCGGCGTTCGGGTTCCATCTGTTCGTAGATCTCACGGGTTGTCGGCAGCGGCGGGCGCGGAGTCAGCGGCCGCGTCGGCGTCGTCGTTCCCGACGGCGTTTTTTCCGGGGGGCGTCGAAGACAAGATCCGCCAGAAGTTCGTCGAGGAAAACCTGCTGGAAGCCGTCATCGGCCTGTCCGCCAATCTCTTCTTCGGCAACGGCATCCCCGCCGCCATCCTTATTTTCAACAAGGACAATACGCTCCATCGGCCACAGTGTCGGGTTGTTGGTGCTTCGGACTTTTACAGACGAAATATTGCACGCACCTATTACCTATTACGCGGCCGAGCTTTACCATAAATATGACCCTAAAGACTCGGATGGTATTTTGAGCAGGGACGGCGAGGAGCCGGGCGCTCAACGAAAAATCTGAAAGCCTGAAATGAAATCCAGGTCAGCACGTCATAGCGGATCGCAGGCTCCAGCTAAAGGGTCTGGTGAAACCCAACCACGAGTGGAAAAGCAAGCCCTGGTGATGGGCTATTCGATTGCTGCTATCGGGCCATTCGCAGGTGCATTGGGATACTGATATGCAGAAGGCAAAAACGGGGCCGCGTGAAAAAAGGATCCGGCCGCCGCGGCTCCCGCGCTTCCCGTGAAAAACCTCGCTAAACTCGCTGGCGATTCGGGAAAAAGCTGATTAGGTTCCTTGCATTCAATGGCATCCGAAGAATCGAACAAACCGTTTAAGATCGAGCCACTGCTGGGTGTCTTGGCGTTCCTGCTGATTCTCATCGGCTGTTTTTTTGTGCTCCGGCCGTTCATGACGGCGCTGATGTGGGCGATCATTCTGGCCTATGCGCTGCATCCCTTGCAGCGGAAATTCACCCGTTGGTTCCGTGGCTCGGGGACTTTGGCCGCTTGCTTCGTCACCTTGACGATCACAGTGGTGCTTGCGGGACCGATTGTTTTGATCGGTTTCAGCATTGCGCAGGATGGTAAGGATTTGGCCCAGGCGACTCGGAATTGGGTGACCGCCGCACCGGACCGGGCACCGCCGTGGGTGGAGAAGCTGCCCTTGGTGGGGAACGAGATTGCAGGCTATTGGTCGAAAATCGCCGAGGATCGGAAGCCGATGTTGGAACAGCTCGACAAGGAGGTGAAGACGGTGGCACCGCGGCCGAAGATCGTGATCGAGAGTGAGAACGGGTCGATCCTCACCGATGCCCCGCCGGCGCCGAAGGACGAAGGCAGTCCCGACGCGGTGGATCCGGAGGCGAAGGCGAAGTCGCTGAATTTCGTGGCCTTGGTGGGAAAGTTCATCGCCTGGGCATGGAGCGGGTTGCTGTTGGCGACTTTGGCCGTGGGGCAGGGGGTGACTCAGTTGGTGCTGAGCGGATTCCTGGCGTTCTTCCTCTTGAAGGACGCGGACATTCTTTCTGACCGCCTTTCCGTCGCGGCGCACCGCTTGGCGGGTGAGCGCGGCAGGCATTTGCTCAAGGTGGCCGGCGATACGGTGCGCGGGGTGATTTACGGGATTCTCGGCACGGCGATTGCCCAAGCGCTGGTCGCCGGCTTGGGATTCTGGATCGCCGGGGTGCCAGGAGCGGTGTTGCTGTCGGTACTAACGTTCTTTTTTGCGGTGATTCCCTTCGGCCCGCCGATGATTTGGCTGCCGGCGTCGTTGTGGTTGTTTGCTCAACACAAGCCGGGCTTGGGGATCTTTTTGCTGTTATGGGGCCTGCTTGGGATCAGCAGCGTCGATAATTTCTTGCGGCCTTATTTGATCAGCCAAGGCAGTAAGATGCCGTTCGTGTTGATTTTCTGCGGCGTCATCGGTGGCGCGCTGGCCTTCGGGCTGGCAGGGGTTTTCCTCGGTCCCACCTTGTTGGCGGTGGCCTTCCGCTTGATCGAGGAATGGTCGTCGCATGTGGTTGCTCCGGAGCCGGGCGTGATCGTGACAAGCAGTTCGGGATTGCCTGCCGGACCGGGATCGGACACACAGCTGCATGGCGGTGAGTCCCTCGGTGTTAGGTAAAGTCCTTGAAGTCTTCGAGCGGAATTTCCGCGATCGGGGCGAACTGGGCGCGTCCATCAGCATTTGGTGGGACGGCAGCGAGTTGATTTCCGAAGGCCACGGCTGGTGCGAACGGGAAAAAACCCGCGAGTGGACGGTGCGGACGATGGTTCCGGTTTACTCGGCGACGAAGATTCCGTCGGCGGCGGCCGTTCTGATGGCCTTGGAGAGCCGGGGGCTTTCGGTGGAGACGCTGGTGACGGAGGTGTGGCCGAGATTCCCGGTCGCGGGCGCGAAATTCAGCCACCTGCTATCGCATCAGTGCGGTCTGGCCGCGCTGGATCAGAAAGTCAGCGTGTTTGAGCATGCGGAGGTGGTGGCGGCCATCGAGGCACAGACTCCGGCGTGGACCTTGGGAAATGGCCAGGGTTATCACCCCCGGACCTTCGGCGCGCTTGCCGACGAACCGGTGCGGAGGTTGACCGGGAAGACTCTCGGGGCTTACTGGCGGGCCACCATTGCCGACCCTCTGGCGTTGGATTTCTGGATCGGTCTGCCGGAAAGCGAGTGGCCGCGCGTCGCCAGGCTCTATCCGGGGAAGGCGGGCAAAGATGATTTGGCAGACTCCTTTTACAAACAACTCACCACCTCCGGCACCTTCACCCGGCGTGCGTTTTCCTCGCCACGGGGGCTGCATGCGATCCATGAAATGAACGAACCACGCGCCTGGACTGCCGGACTTCCCGCGCTGGGCGGGGTGGGCACGGCATCGGCGCTGGCGAAGTTCTATCAGGCGGTGCTCGGTGCCATCGAGAGCCCGCTGTCTCCGGCGGTGAGGCACGCGCTGGCGACGGCCCAGCGGTCGGGTGACGACTTGGTGCTGCTGCGGCCGACGACTTTCACCTGTGGCGGCCAGCAGGATCCGCTCGATGGGTCGGGGCGGAAAATCCGGCAGATTTACGGCCCCTCGCTTTCGGCATTCGGTCATCCCGGCGCGGGCGGCAGCCACGGGCTGGGTGATCCGGCCACGGGGATTTCCTTCGCCTACGTGATGAATCAGATGGATCTGAGTGTGATGCCGGGCCTCAAGTGTCTGGAAATGGTGCAGGCGCTGTTTTCCGAGATTTGAGGGGGGCAGCGAAGGGGGAAACCCCTCACTTGGGTCGTTTCGCCTTAGCTTCGTCGATCTCCTTTCGAGCCTCGATGGCGATCGCCTGGGCGCGGTTCATGCCGATCGTCCAGCCCATGCGGCGTATTTGATCGAACTCATGATTCTCTAACTTGAGAGGATCTGGTGGTGGACTGTCAGGGATACCCGCTTCGCCGCAATGGGTGGCGAGTGCTTCGTAATAGCCTGCGATTCCGATTTGCCGCCGCAAGCCGGATTCCGGCAGCATGTCGGCGGCCATGTTCTTCTCGGCGAGCAGAGTGCCGTCGTGTATTCTGTTTTGGATGCGATAACGGACAATGGTTGCTAGATTTTTGGCGTCGCTCGCAGGCAGAGGTGATTCGGGCATGAATGAGATGAATTGTTTGGCCGCGTCCATTGCCACCAGCGGGACGGTCCCTCTCACCAGTTTGCCGGCCGCGGCGTCCCACACAAATTCACACTCTAACATGATGTTGTGCGCGTCGTGTCTCGTTTCCTTCCAGCCGGGCGCGCTTCGAAACGCCGGATAGCTCGCCAAGCCGTATTCCTCAAGCCGGATTGAAATGGTGAGCGGCCGCGCTTCAGTCGGCTGGGCGGTGAGCATCAGAGCAATGATCTCCGCTGCCAGCGTGCTTTGCGGCACGTATGAAACACCGAATTCCACCAAGTCGCCATTTTTCCCTTCCCGCACGTTGAAGTCATGACTGCCGCCTGCTACGAGAAACGAATTGGCCTCCACACGCCCGCGCGAGTGCCAGGCGGAGTAGCAGATGGCGGTGGGCATGGCGTTGAGTTTGAAAGGGGAGTCGTCCTGATTTCCATTTCCCCACACCGGGAGTAGATACCATCCGGCATCGGATTCGCCGCCGGTCGCCAGGATGATCATAGCCGGCGTTGGTGGCGGAGATGCCGCTTTTTGGGCCACTTCGGAAAACACCACGGAGGCGATGCCTTTGGTGTCCACTTCGATCGTTGAGCCCGGCACCTTCACCGGAGGGATTTCTTTTTGATCCGCGCCGGGTCGGGTGATGTATTTTCCTGAGTATTTTTCCACCAACATTTTGTCATCCGGTCCTTCCACCACCACGAGGACATTGAGGGGCGTTTCAGGAGTGCCACCCGCGCTGCGGATCAGGCACCAGAGGGTGGCTGCCAGCACTTGATCCTTGGTGTAGGGGCTGTAGCCCGGTGGTTTCCAGGCCTTCACACGGAGGGTCACGGGGAATTGTGAAATCTGAGTGGGGTCCGCCGGTTCCACCGAGATGCCGAAGACGCTCGCCAGATTCTGGTCGAGTTCCGAGCCGTGCTCCCACCGCATCGCGCCATCTGGGCAGGGGCGGGGCTCGCCGATCATTCGGTGGAGGCCGTAGTTGTAATTGCAAACCACGCCGACGCGTCCCAAGGGAACACGGGCCGGATCGGATTTGGCGCCAAGGTTGACCGGTTGCTCGATGGTCATGGGGCCTACCGAGGTGGCGAAGCTAGGATTCGGGGCCAGCAAGATCGCCAGCGACACTGCGGACATGAGGGGAGACAGATTCATGATATTAAAACAGCCTGGATTCTGATAGGCCTGACGGGTGCTTGCAATCAGAAAATCGGGGGTCTTCCGGGACTACCGGCGCTTGCTGTGCGTCATTCCGCCGCCTGCGGTGAAAACTCTTTTAATTTCCCCCGCTTGACCGATTCCCCGCTTGGAATCCATGCTCTGCGGCATGCGCATCCTTACCGGCCTTCAGCCCAGTGGAAAACTTCATGTCGGGAATTTCTTTGGCGCGATGGAGCCTGCCGTCCGTCTTCAGGAAGAGGGCGAGGCGTTCTATTTCATCGCGGACTATCATGCGATGACGTCCTCGCAAGATCCCGCCGCGCTGCGCGAGAACGTGCGCGAGCTGGCGATCGATTTCCTCGCCTGCGGCCTGGACCCGGCGCGGGCGGTATTTTTCCGCCAGAGCGCTGTACCGGAGGTGAACGAACTTGCGTGGTTTCTCTCCACCGTCTGCCCGATGGGTCTGCTTTCGAAATGCCATTCTTACAAGGACAAGGTCGCCAATGGCATTTCTCCCCATCACGCGCTCTTCGCCTATCCGGTGCTGATGGCGGCGGATATTCTCCTGTACGATTCCAACAAAGTTCCGGTCGGCAAGGACCAGAAACAGCACCTGGAAGTCACGCGGGATCTGGTCGTGAAATTCAATGAAGTCTACGGTGATGGCACCGTGGTTCTGCCGGAGCCGATCATCCGCGAGGACACTGCGGTGGTGCTCGGACTGGACGGACGGAAGATGAGCAAGAGCTATCACAACACCTTACCGATCTTCGGCGAGGAGAAGCCGCTGAAAAAGCTCGTCATGAAAATCACCACTGACTCCACCCCGGTGGAGTCGCCGAAACCCACGGAGGGCTCGACGATTCTAGCACTTTACAAGCTTTTCGCCAGTCCGGCGGATTACGCGGTGATGGTGGCGGATCATGAGCGGGGCGGCGTCGGGTATGGGGATTTCAAGAAGCGGCTGGCGGACGCCTACTGGGACTATTTCGCCACGATGCGAGCGCGCCGGGCGGAGATTCTGACGGACCTCGGCTACGTGGATCAGGTACTCGCCGCAGGGGCCTTGCGGGCACGCGAGGAGGCTGGCAAGGTGCTCGAGCGTGTTCGCCGGGCTGTTGGACTGGTTTGAATCCAATTGAGCGCTTGCGTTCAGTCCGCAGCTCAGGGAAGGTCCGCCCGTCGTGCCTTCTACGCTTCGTAAGCCACTCTGGCTCATTCCCAACCTGCTGAGCCTGGATGCTCCGCTGGTCGCGGTCGCATGGCTCTACATGTTCGCGAAAACCTGGCGGGTCGAGTATCTGCCGTGGGTCGCCTACATCTCGCTGGGCCTTGTAGTGTGGTTGATTTACGTGACCGACCGCCTCTTGGATGCGTCGATGCGGGGTGGGTCCTCGGAAAAACTCGAGGCCCGCCATGATTTCCACCGCAAGCATCGGCGGGT
>JAYWDF010000857.1:0-3342 GCA_043779985.1 Akkermansiaceae bacterium
GGGGGCGCGGTTTCCTCCAGATCCCGATGTCAAAGGCGGGAGTTTTTTGCACATTCGAGGGTTTCGGTGCTTGCCAGAACCGAACTCCGATCATGGCGAGCTATTACCAACGGCCTGACAGCAAACAATTCTCAGTCTCCTGCTACCCGCGCCCGGGGGCGAAGCTGGTCCGTGCCAGCCTGGGAACGGACGATCCAGTGCTGGCCGAAAAGGTTGCCCGCAAGGTGGACTTGCTCATTGAACTTGAAAGGATGGCGGATGTCGAGGTGCCGGAAAAAATTCTTACGGCTTTCGAGGTTCTGAACGCACGTGTGCGAATGGGGATTCCGTCGCCAAGAGATGAATCGAGGCAAATCAACGAACTCAACCTCCCCGTTAACCCCAAAGTTGATTGTTCGGCCAAGGAAGCGCCGGATCTGTTGAAGCAGCGGGATCTGTCACGGGCGCTGCAAAAGGAAATCGGCGAAGGCTCGGCGTCCAATTCTTCTTTCGTCCGGGAAGATCCACCGGAATACAAGACCTCGCGTTCCACACCGCCGGTCACCGTGGATTCGATCCTCGCGGAGGCGGCTTGTGCGATGGAAGACATCATCCGCAAGCATGCAGTCGTCCGCTGGCGCGAGAACATCGACGCTCAGAACCGGATGCGGAACGACCTGGATGATTTCCTTTTCACCCTCCAGACCCAGAAGGGCGTCGTGATGTCCTATGACCAAATGGACGCGATCATCGAAGCCGTCATTCGCATCGCCATTCATCGCATCGATGACATTTGATTCCCAGACCATCGAAACGGTGGTCGGCTCCGCCGTGTTAAAGCGGACTTCACGCAGGACGCTTGCAATCAGCGTGCATCCGGACGGTTCTTTGGAACTCGTGGCTCCTATGGACGCCACGGAGCAGGAGATCTCAGCGAAGGTCACAAAGCGCCAGAGATGGATTCTCACCCAGCGACGGACTTTCAAGGCGATGAACATCAACTGGCCCATGGCAAGATATGTCACCGGTGCGACCCACCGATATTTAGGGCGTCAATACCGGCTCAAGATATCCCGAGGTGCTGAGCCGGGAACCTGGGTGTATAGTCCCCACCATCCGGAACCTTTTGATGAATGTGCATATCGGCGACCCTCACCTCTGCGTTCCAGATGCTTGCTAGGGAGCATTGAAATGGTCGGCCAGCCCGTAGATTCGCAGGTTGATGGACTTCATGGCATCCAACAGATCTGGAAACGGCTCATATCGATTGTCCACGATTCCCTTATTCGAATCGCGGTTGGACGGATCCAGCTTGAGGTCGTCGGGATCGTTATCCGCGTAGCGGTGCCAGTGCCAGCCGATGCACACCCGGCTTTCGATGAGTCCGAGGGTAAAGTTTTGATAGAACGCGCCGCGGTCCTTCTGAGATCTGACGAGCCAACCGGCGCCGCTGGAATTGGCCATGCCGCTGTTTTCGGCTTTGGCATAAAACTCGGTGATCATCACCGGCTTCCCGGATTCCCGGTTCCACATTTCCAACAGCTTTTCCTCGGGACTCCAAGCTCCGTAATAGTTCACGCTCACCGCATCCACGTGCTTGCCGAGCGCGGCAAATACCTCCGGCAGACGGGTAGCGGCACCGTGCAATCGGGGACCCAGAAAGAGATGAGCCGGGGAATGCCGGCTCACCGCATCGCCCGTGATTGCAAGATAACGATCCAAGGCGTAGGCCAAAAATCCGGCGCGCTCGGGGTCCGTGATCGGCTGTTTCCGGGTGGAGTTTCCGCGGCTTTTTTTCAACCAATTCGTGGCGGCGAGGTATCCAGGATCGGCGGTGGGGAGAGACAAATAGTTTTCCAGCATTTTCCGCGACCAAGGCAGTTCATTGTCGCTGAAATGGCCGATCACCAAGGGATCGCCTTTGAAGGAGTCCAGGCGCCGCGCGTAGCTCTCACAGAAAGTCTTGAATCCAGGGTCGAAAATGAACGGGCAGTCGTTGGGGTAGCCGGTGTGCCCGGGCTCCTGATGTGTGCCTCCCCGCTGCTTTCCATAGCTGGACATGAACGACCACAGGAGTGTCCGGGCCAGCGGCGGGCTTGCGCCTTTCAGTGTCTCAAGATCCGACCATGCTCCCAGCGTGTTAAGTCCGTTCGAGCGGAGGAGCGCGGCAGTCTGACCAGCCCATAATTCTGGCGTGCCGAACTTTTTCTCGAGTGCCTGCTTGGCGCCATTCGTGCTGGCCTGGTTGACGGAATTAACCCCGCAACTGAGGAACAAGCCGCCCTCCGGCGTCACCAGCCACCAGCGGTTCTTGATTTTTTCCGTATGGAAAAATCCCGTGACACGGGTGCCCCTAGTTGGCCGCCCGCCAAAGCGGTCCAGCCCTTCGTCGGCGGTGGTGGCCGGGAAATCGCTGAGTTGGACAGACGGGCGCGGACGCCAAATACCGCCTGGCTTCGAGGTCGCGTCGATTATGGTCTCAGCATGACCCAGCCCGACACAGGCGAGTGACACCAAGAATCGTGTAAACAAGGTAAAACGAGAGGGGGATCGTGGAGACATTAGCTGATTTGAAATTACTTCTCACGCGAAGGATTTGTCACCTCACTAGATCTCGTGACTATTTGGAGGTGATTTACGGACGAATGATAGAAAGGCTTGTGCAACGCCATGTAATATTACCGATTCACGCCAGCCGTCGATTAAAAGCGGTGGGATTTGTTAGTTGTCTGGCCATCATCACCGCACAGGCGGAAACCCTGACTCTCTTAAATTCCCAAGCTGGAACCACACCCGCCCTGCTTGGGTATAACCTGGGACACTTCATGCCGGACTCCAACGCCGCCGATTGGTTCCGCTACTCAGGTGTGGACGCGGCACGGATCTTCATCAACGTCTCGGATATCGAGCCCACGGACGACATCGCTCCGACCGGCGACGGGGTGAACAGCGAAACCGCGTTCTTCAACCGCCGGGCGCTGCTCCGGGCCAATGCCTCTTCGACTACCGCGGCTCTGAGCAATGCCTATGTCAATTGGTCGGTTTTCACCGGCAACTACGGCGGTGTCCTGTCGGGAAACAACCGCATCCAGCCCAGTTATGCCCTGGCGAACCTCCGCGACAGGGGCATCTCGGTGCTGGTGAATCTAACTGCCAGTCCGTCGCGTTTCCCGATCACCGGCGCGTCCGACTGGGCTGGGAAATGGGAACTCTGGCAGCACTATTACGCCCAAGCCTTCCTGCAGTCGCGTGACTATGCCGTGCGGAATTATTCCATGTTCAACGAACCTAACGGCTGGGCCGGCATGACCGAGGCCGACTGGCTGGTGCGCTTCCGTTTCTGCTCGGACGCGATCCAGTGCG
>JAYWDF010000858.1:0-9456 GCA_043779985.1 Akkermansiaceae bacterium
GGAGAAACCTTTCCGCTCTCCGAATCCGTGACCGCCATCAGCCTGGCAGAATATCTCGCCCGACTTCCATAAGACTCCAAGCAATCGCCTCACCGCGACACGTTTTGTCGTGGGCCTGATGGAGAGTCGCTTTTGTGAACCAGTCCCGACTCAATCTCAGCGAATTTCAAGAAGCCCTCGCCGCTGCAAATCAGCATTTCACTCAGATCCGGAAAAAGTATCCGATCTTACGAGCCTACCTCGTGCTGTCGTCGCGGGGCGACCAGACAAAGCTCGACGGCGAACTGGCAGATTCAATCCGCGAATTCCCATCTCTCTTACTGGATGGCACGGCCAAAACCCAAACGCTTGAACTGATCAAAAAGCTGAAACCGAAGGAGTCAACGAAGCCGGAACAGATCCAGTTGAAAGCCGAGCTCAAGGAACTAATGCAAGATCTTGAATTCGACGGGAGCATTCAAGTCGAACTCCGCTTTCACGATCTGGACTACGACTTGATCTGGCAATTGCAATCCGATGACCTGGCGGACCGCGAGCTCACGCCTCAGACCAGGGCCTCCATCAATATTGTATTGGGAACACTTTTCACCATCAAGGAGAACGACGGTCGCCTCTGATGAGCCGCGTGATTATCTGTGATGCTAAGATTAGATGCAATGTATCGACATTATGAATGATGGCCAAGCAAACGGGATGACCTCCCGGGGCGGTTTACAAATCGAAATACCAGCCTTCATCAACGTGAAACTTGCCAAGCGTTACATTCAATCCGGGCATCGAATTGACATTAGCCGGGCTTTAGGTATTTCCGAAAGCGCAGAATGCGTTTTATCAGCATGCACGCGGCCTCTGCCCTTTGATGAAATAGAAATTCTATCTGATCCAGTGGCACGCGCACTGTCCCGCCATCGGACATGATCCGTGGCTCAGGTCTCATCCAACCTCAGGAGGTTCAATTGCCGAAAGAGAGCATGGTGCCCCTCCCGCTCAAACCCACCGGAGGGATGTTTAACACCAATCAACCTGATAGTGCCTCCTTGGAAGGGGTAGTCTTGAATACCCACGTCCAAGCGTGGCTCGGTCACGATGTCGGTCCTCTTAATCGCAGGGCCAAATGTCCACTCATTCGGAAGCGCGTTCCAAACCTTAGCGCCCCAGCTGATCACCACCTCCGGTCTAAGCTCTTCGATTACATCACAGAAAGCTTCAAAATTTCGAGAGTCCTTATAATCGTATAGAGAGGCACTGGTGCCATGCCCTCCAGCTATCTCCTGCAGATAGTTGTAAAATGCTACAGATTCAAAGAACTGCTCCCGTTGGGCTTGATCCGCTTCTGTGCCGAAGACGCTGTTAATGAATTTAGAAAAAGTTGATTTCCAAGAACCGCTTCCGCCTTCCAAATACTGGGTTACAATTTCATCCGTGAACTCACTATTGTCCACTTCAGGATCATCGTAATCATCTGCGTAATGAGACCCGCCAAGGATCAACGTCTTCTTCTGGAAAACGCCATTGGAGGTTGCGTAAAATCGACCAACTGAGGGTCTGATCTTTACCCTCCTGCTATATTCATAGGAGCTTGTGTTCATGTAGTTTGATTAAGTTGTGGGGTAATACTGATAAATCTGTTAGCCTTTATCTATTTATAGGGAGACTCCGGCACTCGATCACTTCGGCGAATCTCAATGCATTATTTGGGGCCTTGTGTGAGGAATTAAAGCGCTGGCTGATGCCTGCCTTTGTTCGCCCCGTCGGGGTGGCGCAGGCAAGTTCCTGATGTCAGGGCGGATAGGGAAGGTGCGTCACGGCCACAATTCTTGCAGGTATATTTGGGTTTCTCACCGCCTTCGTAGAGCGCGTGCTTACCCTTGTTTGGTCCGGCGGGGTGCCGGAGGCAGGTGCCACTCGTAAGGGAGGCGACGGAAGTTGTTTTGTGACCGCATTGTTTGCAGCAGAAGTTAGGCATGATGGTGTGTATTTTGGATTTGCTAGTGGATTTGAGGTTGGAGCGAATCGCCGCCACTGAACGCTTGCCAGAGCCGCATCATCGCGAGAGTGTCCAGTTCGCAGTAGGTGGCAAGCTTCTTTCTCAGTTCCTCCTTTCGCTCCGTTGAGGTGGCAGGATCAATCGCTTCCATGAAGGCGGTGACGGCCATGCCACCGTCCTGAACCCCTTCGAGTTGGCTGTAGGACAATTCCGGGATGGCGGCCGGCAGCACGGCTTTGAGGCTCCAGCTTCCGTGCTGGCTGGGGTGATAGTAGCGGTTTCTGGCGATGGGTAGCAGATCGACCACCCTTTTGATGATGGACTCCAGGGCCGCGGCGTATTCGGAGAAGCGGGCTGCCAGTTCGCGCATCACTCGACACTCGAAGCCGGCGCTGTAGGCGAAGACGGGGCCCAGTGTGCCGCAGAGATTCACCAGGGACTGCGCGCAGGCGCGGGAGGGATCCTCACCGGAAAGATCGAGGAAGCCGTGGTGTCTGAGGTCGCCGCTTTCCGCGAGAATGTGGAGGCTGAATTGGAAGGGCTGCTGTTGATAGGGACGCGTGCCCTTCCAGATTGGCACGGCGAACATGGCTGTTTCAAAATCCAGGAAATAGGCGGGAAAGCCATAGGGAGCGAGATCCGCTGCGGCTCCGACGGCATCGAAGTAGGTTTCGCCGGTGATTGAGCATTGCTTGACGCGGTTTTGGATCGCCCCAAGGAATTCATCTGGCACGTCTCTCAAATCCTCATGTCCGGCGGCTTGGATTTGTTCACGTCTGCGGTAATGAAGACGTGGCAAGGATGAGAGCGGAAACTTGGGATAAACCTTGTCCCGATTGCAGTAATCGGCGAAGCCGCAGGGGAAAGGGCTGTTGCAGTGCGGTCCGGTTGGGGTTTCCGGTTCATCGGTTAGCGCAGCGACGGCTTGGGCACCGTTGATCCATTCCTTCACCTCGTTCTCTCGGACGATAGCTTCCGCCGTTAGGTCATTTTCCTTGAGCAGACCTTGGTAATTTCCGCCTCCTGGATAAACGAACGAGTTGTCGATGTGGGCGAGTGATACTGATGACAAGTAAATCCCGGCGCTTGTCGCAATGAACGCCTGCACGGCGATGTCGTCCCGCTGGTAGTCCTTGATGCCGGTGGAGGCTTTGACCTCGATCATCTTCCACGCCGGCTTGCCGTCCTTCTCGTCCGGCAACATCACATCGGCGTAGGCGAGCGCTCCACCGATGCTCACGCCCGCCTCGAAAACCGGGAACCTCGTATTCGCCAGCAGATCGGCGCTGCGGGCAAGGGCTTCGGTATGGCCCAGAACGCCAACATCAATGGTCACGCCGGTTCGATTCGGATCGTAAATGGTTCGGGCCAGGTCACCGACTTGGTTGCCGATGGCGAACACCATTTCGGACGCCGAGTCGTCACGCAGTTCTGGCTTGTGGATTTCCAGCCACAGGCGTTTCGGGCACTGGCGGTAGGCGATGATCTTGGATTTGGAGAGGTTGCGCATGTCAGTGGTGAAGTTATGACGAGAGTGCGACCGAATGCGTCGCGATTGAATCAGGGAGTCCAAAATTTCTATCCAATGTTGCCCCGATGTAAACCCTGCCTTGCTATCGCTCACAAAATGGCTATTTATGACGAATAAGCCATGCCGCAATCGCTCAAAATTTGGAACTGGCAACTGCCCGAGTGGCCGGATTTTCGTTACGACGAAGCACGTCTCCGCCCGATGGAGGCGGAGTTTCTGCGTCGGTCCGGAGTGCATGTGGGGGCGTTTTCGCATTTGGATCCGCAGGAGCGGGAGTCGCTGCGGGCGGAGATGCTCAGTGACGAGGCCTTGCTGACTTCGAAGATCGAGGGTGAATTGTTGAACCGTGACAGCCTACAATCCTCAATCCGTCGGTTGTTTGGTCTAACGAGCGATGGCAGGAAAGCCAGCCCTGCGGAAAAGGGGATCTCAGAGTTGCAGGTCGATGTGTATCGGAATTTCGCAGCACTGCTCACGGATGAGAAGTTGTTCGAGTGGCACCGCATGGTGGTGCGGGGGCGTCAGGATTTGCATCAGGTCGGAGCCTATCGCCAACACCCGGGGCCGATGGTGATTGCCTCGGGTCCCGTGCATAATCCGGTGATCCACTTTGAAGCACCGCCCTCGCGTCGGGTGCCGCAGGAAATGAAGCGGTTCATCCGATGGTTCAATCGTCCGGTCGAACCCCTGGCCGGCTTGGCGCGGGCAGGGGTCGCCCATTTGTGGTTTGAATCCATCCACCCTTTCGAAGATGGCAATGGAAGGATCGGCCGGGCCATTGCTGAAACCGCGCTCTCGCAAGCCTTCGGCCAGCCGACATTGGTGGCTCTATCGATCGTTTTGGAAAGGCACCGCAAACGGTATTATGAGGAGTTAGGACTGGCGAGCCGGACCATTGAAATCACCCGCTGGCTGGAGTTTTTCGGCTCGATGGTATTGGAGGCGCAGGAGCAGAGTCTCCGGCGGATCGGGTTCCTGGTGGAGAAGGCGAAATTTTTCGAGCGATACCGTGGCCAGTTGAATGAACGTCAGGAAAAGGTGCTGCTGCGGATGTTCCGTGAGGGAGTGGATGGCTTCAAAGGCGGACTGAGTTCGAACAACCATATCAGCATCAGCGGTTGTTCCCCCGCCACCGCCACCCGGGATCTCACAAAGTTGGTTGAGCTGGGAGCGATGACGCGCACCGGCGAATTGAAGAACGCCCGCTATTTCCTGAAGTTGGAGTGAGCGTGGCGCTGCCTCACGCCGTTTGGTAAGTGGCCAGCGTGTTTTTCAGGGCCGCGATGATTTCCTTCCGCAACGCCATCGGCTTGAGCACGGTGATCGCCGGGCCTTGGGAGAGAACCCAGAAATGAAGTTGCCAGGATTGCATCACTGTGGCGGTGAGCGTGTGGACGCCCGCGCGCGTGGTGATCTTCTGATCCTTGGAAATCGGTGTTTCATCCAACAGTCGGGCGAGGTCATCGGAGACCTGCGCCTTGAGTACGATGGCGCTGCCACTGCCGAACTGTGCCCCGCCGCCGGCGAGGAAGGAGTCGAGGGAAAAGCCTTTGGGGCGCAGCGCCGGTTCGTCGAGGGCGGTGGCGGCAGCGATCCGGTGGATGGCGTAAAGGTGCGGCTGGTCGTAGTCGAAAGCAGTGGCTACCAGGTAGGACCGCGCGCCCTGTTGGATGAGCGAGAGCGGATGGAGGGTCTGCTCCTTGGCGGCATCCGATCCGGCGCTGAGGTAAACGACCTGCAATTGACGTTGCTGAAGCAGGGCTTCCTGGATCGCGGGCAACACTCCCGGGGCCATAACCGGCGGAATGAATGGCAGGCCCGGCGGCACGTAACGGACGAGGTCGGCCCAGCGGGCGTGCGGGATTTTCGGCAGAGCGGCGAGTTTTTCCCGTGCGAGGGAAAACTTCCCTTCCAGCGCGGAGAGGAACGCAGGCGGCATGATCTGTCGGAGCACATCCTCCATCAGGCCGAGCGACACCGCTTCGGATAGATCCATGCCGAGGATGTCGACGCGGGCGTTTTCCATCCAGTGCCAACCGTAAGGGGCGGATTTTTCGTTCCGGTCGATCGGAAAGATGCGCGAAAGTTCATGCATATCGCGCTCGATGGTCCGCTTGGTCACATCGTGGCCGGCGGTTGCCAGAGCGTCGCGGAGTTGGAGCGAGCTTTTGCCGGGCGGACGGGATGGAAGGTGGTTGCGCAGCAGTTCCCACTGGCGGGCAAGGGTGGTTTCATGGTCGGAGTTTGGCATGGACTGATGAATTTGAAGTTATTGAAAGCCAATCCGCCGTGAGCGGCCGGCCTTGAGATCGGATTCGGCGCTCACCGCTTGCAGCAGTCCGCCCGCGTCGCGAAACGGTTGGAAACGGTGTTGCCTGGCGACGGCGGCGAAATCTCCGGGAGTCGCGGCTTCAAGGGATTCCGCCAAATCCAGATCCGCGGCGGTCGGCGGCTTGAGCTTGAGGTTCCGACAATACGAGACCAGCAAGCGGGAGGCTTGATCCGGGAGGAGGTAGCCGAAATGGAGTTTGATGTCGAATCGGCGCATGCTCGCGGGATCAAGCTGGTCGATTAGATTGGTGGAGGCAATCAGAATGCCGGGAAAGGATTCGATCTGGGTGAGCATCTCGTTGATTTGGGTGACTTCCCACGAATGCCGGGTCTGGGTGCGGTCCTGCAGGAAGGAATCCACTTCATCGATCAGCAGCACCGCGCCATCCTGTTTGGCGGTTTCGAAGGCCCGTGCGATCTTCTGCTCCGTCACGCCCAGATAGGGACTCAAGAGATCGGAAGCCTTCTGAAGCAGGAGCGGTTGACCGATTTCCCGGGCAAGCCAGTGGCCAAACGAAGTTTTCCCAGTGCCGGGCGGGCCGTATAGGCAGAGGCGGGCGCTCGGATTTCTCCGCAGGTTGGCGGCGATCTGAGGGAGGTCGGCTGCGGTATTCAAGTGGGCGACGTCGTAGAGCCCGGGCTGGATCACTTGGATGGTCGCCTTGGATGGGTCCGCGTGACCTTGGGCCTTGAGGATTCCACCGATCACCTGGGTAAACGCGGCGTCGCGCTTTTCTGTTGGAAGTTCCCGGCTGATGACTTGGATGACGTCCCGGGCGCGGGTGATGACGGCGGGTGCCAGATGTTCCATACCTGCGAGATGGTCGATCAATCCCGGCGTGACCAGTCCGCCGATCTGGTTGTTGAGAATCCGCTCACGTTGAGATTTCGGCGGAATCGGGACCTCCAGGATGAAATCAAAGCGCCGGGCAAAGGCTGGATCCAGCGAGTCAATCGAGTTCGAGATCCAGAACATCGGTTGATGGTTCTTCTCCAGCATTTGGTTGAACCAGCCCTTGTGTGCATTCAACGCGCCTCGGTCGCGAGGTGACGGTGTTAGCACGTCTTCCGCCTCGTCGAAGACCAACAGCGCCGATGTGTTCTGGAAATACGCCTGCGCCAGATTGAGAGCCGCAAGCCTGCACTGGGGGCTGCGGGGGGCTCCATCGCCGTCCGCGGTGTCGAGTTCGAACACCGGAATGCCCAAGGTCCGGCCGAGCACCCGCACCAGCTGGGTCTTTCCCGTGCCGGGAGGGCCGTGGAGCAGGAAATTGACACCGTGCCTGCGCGCCGACCGGACTTTCTTCAGATAAGGCAGCAACAATTCCTGACTCGCTTGCAAATGGCCAAAGTCCTCCAGCCCGAGTTTCGGTTCGGGGGTCGTCATCATCCCGAACGATTTCAGCAGCGCGCCTGAATCGTAGGAGTCCCGGAGAAGCTGCCGCGCCAGTGCGGGGGAATGAAACATCAGTCGATCACAGATGAGGGGATGGTCGGGAGATTTCAAGAGTCCGCACTTCGTTAGGCTTCCCCTGGCAGAAAGGGCCACGGAAACAGCGCTTTGAGCCAACCCGAGAATCCTCGACACATATCTCGAAAGTTCAAAATCCCTGGATTTGTGCATCAGCCTCCAGGAATCGACCAGTGGCGACTCGACTTGCAAGCAGGCAAAGAATTCGAGAACCCGCTCCTCGGTCGGATTGAGTTTGAGGGCCACCGCGAGTTTCGCAAAATTCCCACGTGCTCGAGCTGGCAGACAAGCTGCGCCTGATCTTTGCAGGGAGTCTTGAAGCCTGTCCAGCAAGCGTGGGACCGATGCGAGCGTGTCAGCGTCGGGATTTTGGGGAAAACCGAGGAACATCGCGATGTCCGGATCCGCATAGCCCGAAGCGTCGAGAAACACGGATCGTCCCAGGCCGGGGCTGAAGGCCCGGAGAACCCAAAGTGCGAGAAGACGGTTGTAGGGAGATCGAAATCGATTGGATGCCATGAGGTGTGAGGGTCGAGGAAGCACAGCCTGGCAGGCAGGTGCGACAGAATGGGTCGCACTCGGAGTTTCCGGAAAACTGATTCAAACAGGTGGAGACTCCAATCCTGCCCACCCCGGGCTCCACTCTGTCCCCGGCCTCAACAATCAAAAGTAGTCGCGGACTTCAGTTCGTTCCTTCTCTCCCTACAAGCGGACTGAAGCGCTCAACTACTTCGGAAGACTCTCGGGCGTGATGGGCGCGGCGTCTTTGCTGGCGAGCCAGCCGTGGAGATTCGCGCTGGGGACTTCGATGTAATAGAACCCGCCGCTTTGCGCGCCGAGGTGGACGCTGCGACCCGGGCCGGGTGTGCCGAGCGCCTCGGCTTGGTCAAAGGGTGAAAGCCGGACGGTCGCGTTTTCCGAAAGGATGATCCCACGGCTCGCTTCCGCACGGCGCAGATAGAGCGCGGTGGCGCCTGCGGCGATGGCGAGCCCGGCAAGACAAGCGGATGCCGCGGCGAACTGGCGCTGGCCTCGCTTCGGCAGCCTAACCAGCCCGCAAAACAGGGCGAAGGTGCCGAGAAACAGCGCTCCTCCGGCGATAAGCCACGACCATTCATTTCTGCTGAGGTAGTTCAGTGCTGCATCCAGCTGCGGATGCAGCCCGGCGTCCTCGAAGGCGGTGGCTGCCTTGCGGGCGAGCGCGAGATTGGTCAACAAATCCGGATCGCGCGGGGTGAGCAGGCGGGCGCGCTCGTAGGCGAGGATGGCTGGGCCGTATTGCTTGAGCTGCTGATAGCTGTTTCCCAGATTGTAGAAAACGGCGGCGCGCGGCCCCTCGGTGCTGAGGAGTTTCTCGTAAGTGGCAACCGCCCCACCGTAGTCGCCCGCCTTGAATTGTTGGTTCGCCTCATCAAACGCAGACGCGCCTGCGAAGGCGGTTCCGAGGAACAGATAGAGCAAGCCGATCAGAAAATTCCGGTTCATTTCAACGGGTGGAAGGAGTGAGTGACGCCAGGGCTTCATCAAGAAGCGCCTGCCATTGAGGAAGAATCTCGCCCTGGGCTTCGCGGCTGTATTCGTGACGGTCTGCCTCGTGGAAAAACCGTGCGACGGGAGAGTCTTCGGAAATCCGGGCATGAACTTCCGCCGAGGTGATGGCTTGCGCAGGCTGGCTCCACAACGCGCCGAGCCGGTGCTGGAGCGCAAGACGAGCCGCGGCGAAGTAGCCGGTGACATCCCGCGCAGCAGCGCACTGGCCGGCGGATTCACGCGCCTCGTGAACCGCCTTTTCCGTGGCGGCACGGGCACGCCGCCGGGGATCATCCCTGCGAGTCCGCACGCGCCAGAAAATCACCCCGAAGGCGCCAAGCACCGCAGCAGTAACTAACATTTCTGCGAAGGCGGGCCGAGCTATCAGCGGGACCAGAGAAGCCGCCGGAGAAATTGCCACATGCTGTGCGACGAGCGTGGCCACCTTTTTCTCAGGTTCCTTCGTGGCGGGGGCGGCAACGGGCTCGACGTCGACGATGTCAGCGCCGGCGACCTGGATCGTCTTCGGCGGAGTGCTGGTGGTTTTATAGGCCTCCGTGGCAGGATCGAAATAGCTGAACGCGAGCGCCACCTCCTGCTTGCCGC
>JAYWDF010000859.1:0-3332 GCA_043779985.1 Akkermansiaceae bacterium
TGCGTCGAGCAACTATTGACGACCAAGAAGCAGTTCTAAACTGGTTGCTCACGAAATTCGGGCTGATTGCAGAGAAGAAGAGTTGATGGAATTGGATGCCACATCATTTAACCGAGTGGGTTCGATTCTGAAATCAAACTCGCGGTATTCTCGTGATCGGCCTTTCCCCCGCTGCCGCCACGCATACCACGGCAACATCCCAAAGAACAACGCCTACATCCATACCCGTCGCGACGGCATCACGGACACAGGCCTCTTACATTTCCAGCAAGCCTATCCGGTGAAAGGCGAAGGCACCTCAATCACAAAGGAAGGCCTGTTCTACTACATTTACGGCCTGCTGCATTCTCCGCACTACCGCAGCCGCTACGCCGACAACCTCGGCAAGAAACTCCCGCGCATCCCCGCCGTGAAGACGTTTGCGGATTTCCGCGCCTTCTCCCAAGCCGGCCGCGATCTCGCCCATTGGCATCTGAACTACGAGACGGTGGCGATGCATGAGGAGGTTACTATGGACTCCGGCAAGCATAAGGAGGGGGGACACTCATGTCCCCCAGATGCGAATGTGGCGACAGGAGTGTCGCCACTCCTGATGTTCCGCGTGACTAAGATGAAATTCGCCAAAACTGTCACCGATCACTTCAAAGTGCACCACCTGCGATCACTTCAAAGTGCACCACTTCGGATGGGGGTTTTCTGATGGATGGAGTGGGTGTTTGGCAAGGAGCGAATGGATTTTGTGGTAAGCTTTTGATGTAAAGTTCTGGCGTTGGCCGTGCCTTCATTGAGGATCGCTCGTCGCCCGCAGGATACGGCTCTGCCGGAGGGCAACCGGAGCGGCGGGCGGTGCCAAAGGGGCCATGCCTCGTGTCGTGGTGCGGCGAATTCCGCACCACGACAACCATCCGCCCGACCATGGCCCATTGGCCTAATGCGTAAAACTCCGGGGGGTTGGGGGCTGGCCCCCATGGGCGCTGGCGGGGTTATGCACCGGGGGGGTGCGGTTTATTCGCGTTGTCCGTCGAGGGCGCCGGGGTCTTGTCCGCGACTCCTTGCGCGAGGCGGTGGCTGCGGCCGTTGATGGCGATGACCTCGGCGCGGTGCAGCAGCCGGTCGAGGATGGCTCCGGCGGCGGGAACGTCGCCTAGCAGCTTACCCCATTCGTCCACGGGGCGGTTGGAGGTCATGATGGTGGAGCGGACTTCGTGGCGGCGCAGGATGATTTCGAGCAGCAGTTCGCCGCTGCGCGCGGGCAGGGTTTTGAGGCCCATGTCGTCGATGATGAGCAGGTCGGGTTTGAGGTAGCGGGCGAGCAGGCGGCTTTCCTCGGCACCGCCTTCGCTGGCGGCCAGATCGCGCACGAGGTCGAAGATGGAGCGGTAATAGACGGTGTGGCTGTGGCGGATGGCTTCGCGCCCGAGGGCTTGGGCGAGGTGGCTTTTGCCGACTCCGGGCGGACCGACTAACAATACGTCGCGGGCTTCGGCGATGAAGCGGCAGGTGGCGAGTTGATGGACGCGGTCGCGCGAGATGCCGGGATTGAAGCTGAAGTCGAAGCCGTCGAGGCTGCGCGATTCGCGGAAGTCGGCGCTCTTGAACCGGCGGGCGGTGGTGCGGCCTTCGCGCACGGCGAGCTCGTCCTGGAAGAGCAGTTCGAGGAACTCGTCGTGGCCGAGCCGGTTGGAGGATGCCTCTAGCAGGCGGACTTCGAGCGATTCGGCAAGCCCGCCGAGGCGGAGTTTGCGGGCGTGGGTTTTGAGGGTGGCGATTTGGCTCATGATGCTTTGGATGTGGTTTGTGGTTCTGTTAGCTGGGTGGATTCGGTGTGATGGAAACCGGAGCTTTCGGAGGCTTGGCTGCGGATGAAGTCGGCGTAGGCGGAGAGCGGACGGATGATCGGATCGCTCTCGCGCAGCTCGATTTGGAGCTGTCCGGGGGCTTGGTCTCCGGCTTCCAACAGGTGTTTGATCGTCCGGAAGGATGGCAGGTTGGCGGCGGTGTCCATGGCTTTGGCGCAGGCGGCATCGATGTCGGTGGCGCGGCGTTTGTCGGCCAGGTGGCACAGTCCCATGATGCTGCGGATCGCCTCGGCACCGCGGGCATCGAGTGCCCGCTGGGCCCAGCGACCGGCGGCCTCACCCAAGGCCGCGGCCCGCGAGCGCCAGTAGTCGGCGCTTTCCTTGATGGTGCCGTGCAGGCCCCGCACGCCCAGGCAGCGGCTGAATTTCCCCGGCTCTAACCGCGCATGACAGCCGATCTGCTCCATGCGCTCGTTGAGCAGGCGCACCATCCGCGCGTCCCAACGCACCCATATTTGCCGCCCGATGAACTCCGGCGGGGCCTCGTAATAGGCCTTGGCCACTTCCACGAAACTGTCGCGCTGCACCCGGCGGCGGCCTTCCTGATAGCTTTCGTAAACCGACGCGGGCAGCGGACCGAGCGCCTTGCGTTCTTCCTCGAAAACGGCGGCCACCTGCCGCCGGGTGGTGCCGTGCACGCGCTTGTCAGCGACCTGTTCCTCCCAGTGAAGCAGATGGGCGTTCTGCTCGCCGAGCGAGGCGAACTGCCGGCCCTTGAGCGCGTTGTTTTTGGCGTAGCCCACGCCGCGTTCCACCTTGCCCTTGTGCTGGGGCGTGTAGGAGCGGCAGGGCATCGGCGTCATGCCGTAGTGGCGGCAGAAATCCGCCAGTTTCGGGTTCATGGCCGGATCATACCAATCCGCCTTGATCACCGCCGCCTTGAGGTTGTCGAAATTGAGCAAACGCGGCACCCCGCCGAAATACCGCACGGCGTTCTCGATCACCCGCAGGAAGGTCTCGGTATCCTGGCGCAGCACCACCTCGCTGTAGCCCTTGCGCGAGTGGCCTAACACCGCACGGAACAACCACGTCCGCCGGGTTTTGCCGCCAGGCTCGACGAGCGGCGCGCCGAGCCCGAAATCCACCTGCAGCTCCTCGCCCGGCTGGCACTCGATGCGCCAAACCCGCTCCGGCTCGCTCGCCTTGAGCTTGCCCACGTAGCGCGACACCGATGGATAGGATCCGCCGAAACCGTGCCCGGCGACCAAATCCTGATAGATGCGCTGGGCGCTCAATCCGAGTTCGAGCATCGGCGCAATGACCTCCCGCAACCCGCCGCACAAGCTGCGCGAGCCGGTGATCACTTGGGTGGAGCACTTTGACTCGGCGGGAGGCACCGGGCCGGCGATCACTTCGGTGGTGCACTTTGGCGCGTCTGGAGACACCGAGCCGGTGATCACTTCGGTGGTGCACTTTGGCGCGGCGGCGGCATAGCGCTTCACCGTGCGGCGGTTGATGCCCAGCGTGCGGGCA
>JAYWDF010000860.1:0-9448 GCA_043779985.1 Akkermansiaceae bacterium
CTCTCGTCCGCCCGTCGGTGAACTTCGCGGATCTTGGCACGGTTTTCGTCGTCCTGTCCGCCGATCCCTAACCCGTCCGTGATTCGCTACTCATTCATCACAATTCTACTCCTGCTCGCCTCGTTCGTGGTGCAGCAATTCCTGCCCGCGTTCACGGGCATCCATCAGTCGCGTATCTTTCTCGTCCCTCTGGTCTTCCTTTGCATCGCCGTCACCGTGGAGCAGCCGACCATGCTCCTGCTCGCCTTCATCGGCGGATTTTTCTGGGACGCCCACTGCACTCTCGGCCCGCAGGGTGGAGATCCTCTCGTCTATTCCCAGCAGGTGGAATCCCTCCGCTTCGGTTACTCGATTCTCCTCTTCGGCGCCATGGGCTTTCTCATGCAGGGAATCCAGCCGCTTTTCAAACAAGGAAAATGGCAATTCTCCGCGCTGCTGACCGGCGTCGCCATTTTCCTATATCTAACTGGCGAGTATATTATCATCAACTTCGTCCGCGGGAACTTCGTGCTCTCGAAGGCCACCGTCATGCAGATGCTCTACACCTCGCTGCTGACCATGCTGTTTTCGCCGCTGGTATTCTGGCTGCTGTTCCGCATCGCCAGAGCGTGTAACCACTCCATCAACCCCGAAGCCGGCCGCAAGCGCCGCCGGATCCAATAACCCGCATGGAGCCCAGCTACAGACTCCGGCTCTATATGCTGACGGCCTTGGTGCTCGTCGGTTTTGGCGCTTTGCTTTCCCGCCTCCACGAGTTCCAGATCGTGCGCCGGGACGAGTTCCTGCAGCTGGTCCCCGGCAACCGGTCCGTCACCATTCGCGAGCCCGGCATCCGTGGCGAAATCACCGACCGTAACGGGATCACCCTCGCCCGCAACCTCCGCAACTACGAGGTCTCCTTCAATCTCGATGAAATCCGCCAGGCGTATCTCGCCCAACACGTCGAAGACCCGACGATCCAACGCCTGACCAAGGAGAACGGCCTCACCCGCAAGCGCTCCGAGAAGGACATCGTCGCCATCGTCAATGAAGGACCCATCGAAAGACTCCGCAAGCTGGGTCTCGCGAAAAACTACAAGGCCGGCGACCTGCGCACCCATTACCTCACTCACGGCGGGCTCATCCCATTCAGCTATCGCGCGGACCTCACTTACGAAGAGTTCTCAAAATTCGCAGAACACAATCTGGATCTACCTGGAGTCTATCTGAGCATCCGACCGCAGCGCCAGTATCCCTACGGGGCTCTCGCCAGTCATGTCCTCGGCTATCTGAAGCAATGGGAAAAGGGCGATGTGCCCGAGAGCGCCACGCGCAAGTTCGATCACTACATTGGTGATGAAAAGGGAATCGCGGGAGTGGAAGCGTCCATGGATGCAACCCTGCTCGGACCCGAAGGGCTCAAAACCATCGTCAAGGATGAAAAGGGCCGGACCATCCGGATGTCAGACTACACCAAGCCCGGCATCGGCGCCAGGCTCCGCCTCACCATCGACGCCCAGGCCCAATACCTGCTCGAAAACACCCTGCGCCTCGCAGGACGCGCAGCGGGCGTCGTGATGGACGTGAACACAGGTGAAGTCCTCGCGATGGCTTCCGTGCCCGACTACAACCCGAACGACTTCATTCCCAGCATCTCCCAGAAAAACTGGGACGCTTATCGCGCCAGCATGCAGCTCGCGCCGTTCACCAACCGCGCCATCTCCGAGTTCACACCGGGCTCCACCATGAAAATCCCCACCGCCATCGCCGGCGCCTTGGCGGGCATGGCGGGCCGCCAGTATTCCTGCGACGGCTACGTGACCTATGGCAACAAGCAGGTCGGCTGCTGGATCTGGAACCAACACAAAGGCAGCCACGGCAGCCAGAATCTTTCCCAAGGGATCCAGCATTCCTGCAATCCCTATTTCAACAAGCTCGCTAACACCATCGGCTGGCAGGCGATGGTCGACGGTTGCCAGTTAGTGGGCATCGGCAAGCGCACCGGCATCGAGCTGCCCAAGGAAGATGCCGGCATCCTCCCCGGAAGCCGAGCGTGGCGCAGTGCGAATCCAACACTCGCCATGACGCCCGCGCTCAACGCCTTCCTCTCTATCGGCCAAGGCGATACGCTCGCCACGCCGCTCCAGATGTGTGCCGTCACCAGTTGTATCGCCAACGGCGGGAAATACTACAAACCCCGGATCGTCAAACAAGCCGTCACCGAAGACGGTAAGATCGTCATCGCCGACATGCCCAAGCTTGAAATCGATCTTACCAAGGCCGGCATCAAGACCGGTGACATCGAACTGATCCGCAAAGGGATGTGGATGTCCACCAACGAAGCAGGCGGCACCTCCGGCAAAGTCAAAATTCCGGGCATCTCCATCGCCTCCAAAAGCGGCACCGCCCAGACCACGGACAACGGCAAAAAGTCCAACAACTCATGGGTCATGAGCTTCGCCCCCTACGACAACCCGAAATACGCCATCTGCGTGCTCGTCCAAAACGGCGGCTCCGGCGGCGGCGTCTGCGGACCACTCGTCAATCTCGTCTACCGCGGCCTCTTCGCCCGCGACAACCATGGGATCCGACTCCCCCTCCAGCCCGTTGCCAAATACCTGGGCAACACCGACCGGATTGAGAAAACCATCGAAATCCCGGCGGAAATGATCGCCGCTGTCGAAGCCGGTGAAACGGGACCCGCCCCTGAAGTCATCGCAGCCATTCCCCCGGCACCCGCAGCCCCTGCCGAGGAAGTGACGGGCGAAACCGGCGAGGAAGCCGGTGACATGGCCACCGGCATTCAACCCTCTCCCTCCACCAACGTCACCCCCACCCCGACCATCACCCCCGAGGTGGATGCCGAGGGCTCGGTCATTCCCCGAGCCGTCCCCGTCAAAGCCCCTTGATTTCCACCATCTCTCTCAACTCATCACTTCTCACCTTTTTACACCTATTAACATGATCCAACATATCAAAAGACTCCTCGGAATCGGAAAACCCAACCCAGCCCGGGGCAACAGCATCGTCGTCAATGTCGAGAGACTCGAACGCCGCGTGGCACTGCTCGAAGAGGGCGTCCTGGAAGAATACACCGTCGAACGCGAGGGCGACCAGAACATCGTCGGTGGCATCTTCAAAGGCCGCGTCAAAAACATCGAAGGCGGACTCAAGGCGATGTTTGTCGACATCGGCCTCGACAAGAACGCCTTCCTCCACTTCTGGGATGCCATCCCTGCCGCACTCGACGGCGGCCTTGAGGAAATCCAGCGCGAAGGCAAGCGCAAGCAACAGAAGAAAATCACCTCCAAGGACATCCCCGACATCTATCCGATCGGTTCGGAAATCGTCATTCAGGTTTCCAAGGGCCCCATCGGCACCAAGGGACCCCGCGTCACCACGAACATCTCACTGGCCGGACGCTACCTCGTCCTGATGCCCTTCACCGAGCAATTCGGCATTTCCCGCAAGATCGAGGATCCCAAGGAACGCGCCCGACTGCGCAAGATCGTTCAGAAGCTCGCCGTCCCCGAGGGCATGGGCATCATCATGCGCACCATCGCCCAAGGCACCCGCGCCCGCCACTTCGTCCGCGACCTTCACATGCTGCTGGAACAGTGGGACGAGATCGAAGCCCGCCGCGCCAACAACCCCGCCCCCGCCTGCATTTTCCAAGAGCCCGGCCTCATCGAGCGCACCGCCCGCGATTTCCTCACCGATGAAATCGATCAAGTCATGTGCGACGACGCCGCCACCACGGAGATGATCCGGGAAATCGCCGGGAAAATCTCCCGTCGCGCCAAGCGCCGCATCCACTACATGCCCACCACCGCCGGGCAACCCATCTTCGAGCGCGTTGGCATCCAAAAACAAATCGACGAAGCCTTCTCCCGCCAAGTCTGGCTGCCTTGCGGCGGCTACATCGTCATTGACGAAACCGAGGCCCTCATCGCCATCGACGTCAACACCGGCCGCAACCGCGGCTCCAAGGATGTCGACAAAATGATCCTCGAGACCAACGTCGAGGCCGCTCAGGAAGTCGCCCGCCAACTCCGCCTGCGCAACATCGGCGGCCTCGTCGTCATCGACCTCATCGACATGCGCCACCGCAAGGACCAACAGACGGTTTACAAGGCCATCAAAGACCGCCTCAAGAAGGACAAGGCCAAGACCCAGGTGCTCCAGATCTCGCCCGTCGGCCTGATGGAAATGACCCGCCAGCGCCTCAACGAATCGCTGCGGGACTCGATGTACGAACCCTGCCCGTATTGCCAGGGCCGCGCCCGCGTCAAGACCCCCATGACCATGTCCGTCGAGATCCAGCGCCGCCTCAACACCGTCATCCAGAAACACCGAGACACACTCGGCGACATCATCGTCATCGTGAACACCGACGTCCTCAATCGATTCAAAAGCGAAGACGCCAAGCTCCTCGTCGAGCTCGAGCGCTCCCACTCCGGCCGTCTCATCTTCCGCTCTGATCCGACCCTCAACCGCGAACGCTTCGCCATCATCGACGCCACCACCGAGAAGACCATCGATCAAGGCTAAGCCGCGCCAGCCGCATGATCCAAGCGGCAACCACCCGGCGGACGTTCACAAACCACCCGTGCGGGACAGCGAAAGATGGGACAGAAATGTCCCTTCTTTTCATTTCGCCAACCCGACCTCGCCGCAGGTCCGGGAAAAATAGCATGATGACGAACTTGCGCGATCATCGTGCTTGAATTGTCGCAGCCCTGTCCGCCACCTCCACAGCGACAGCCGCCGCAAGGGATGCGCCGCCCCTCTCACAACTCGACCAAAGTGGAAGAGAATCACCTAACTGTCATTCTCCATCGCTCCCCCCAAGTCCACCTCGTATCCGGTCTGTTCTCGGACTCTTTCCCAAAGAGTTTTCGTTACTGCGCCTGGTCACTGGCGACGAGGGAGAAGGGATTGAGGTGGGGAATCAGGGCGGAAGGCTTAAGGATATCCCATGGCGCTCGGATTCCAGAAAGATTGTCGCAATTCAGCGGGATTTGAGGCATGGCTTCGGCAAATCCTGCGAGAGCGCTTGCATGGTTCTGTCTGAATGCGAAATTACCTCACGCCCGAGAGCGTCACCTCTTTCGAATACCATGAGCACCCACCGCATATTTTCCGACCCGCAGTTGAGCGCGAATGCCGCCCGGCTGCTTCGGGAGGGCCTCTCGCCGCATGAAATCATCGTCCCGCAAAATCGCCCGGCCTCGGTGCTGGCGAAACCGGAACCGGACCCGGCCTTTCCGCTCGCGGACATCGCCTTCGGCCAACCAGATCTCGAAAGCATCGCGCGCTCGGCGTCGTTGAGATGGATCCAGATCAGCTCGGCGGGGTTCACCCGCTATGACACCCCGGAGTTCCGCGCGCTGGCAGCCGAGCGCGGGTTGATCGTAACGAACAGCTCCAGCGTCTATGCCGCGGCATGCGCGGAGCACGTGTTCGCATTCATGTTAGCCCAATCCCGCCAGCTCCCGCCAGCTCCCGGCGGGACTGCGGAGCCACGCGGCCAATGGCTCGCCGGAGTGGTTCCACCTGCGTGACCACTCGGTGTCGCTGCGGGGCCAGCACGTGGTGATTCTCGGCTTCGGCGGGATCGCCACCCGACTGGTTGCACTCCTCGCCCCCTTCGACATGAAAATCACCGCGATGCGCCGGCAGCCGCGCGGCGACGAGGGATTTCCTACCGTCACCCCGGAAAATCTAGCCGCATCCCTCGCGACGGCGGACCATGTCATCAACATCCTGCCAGACAACGCCGCTTCGCGAAATTTCATCGATGCCGCACGCCTCGCGCAGATGAAGCCCGGAGCGGTTTTCCACAACATCGGCCGCGGAACCACGGTCGACCAGGATGCACTGCTAGGCGCGCTGCGCTCCGGCCATCTCGCCGCCGCCTGGCTGGATGTCACCGAGCCAGAGCCCCTGCCCGCCGGGCATCCGCTGCGGCACGAGCCGAATTGCTTCATCACCCCGCACACGGCCGGCGGTCATGCGAACGAGTCGGAAACGCTGGTCCGCCATTTTCTGGAAAATTTCAACCGCTACCTAGCAGGCTCGCCGCTGCTCGACCGGATCGTATGAGCCCGGTCACCGGATGGCCAGGAACACTCCGTCGAACTCCACGCAGACCCGTCCTTTTTCCTCGATGGTGACGTGCAGGCTGATGCCCGCCCTGCCCTTCTCGCGGAACTGCTCGTGAAACGCGGCAAACGCGGCCGCATCCGGAGATTTACAAACCGCCCGGATCGATTCCCGCACGGGATGGAGGTAGCGGATGGCGCTGCTCTTGACGACGATGTGCGCGCTCCGGTCCCCCAGCTTGAGCCAGAGCAGCCCATAGCCGGCGAGCGTGGCGATGGCGCTCAGACTGCCCCCGAATGCCGTCCCGAGGTGGTTGTGATTGGCGGCCAAGGGCGCGGTGAGAACTAGCAGGTCTTCATCGCACACATCCACCGTGACCCCCATCGCGCGGGTGATCGGGATTTGTGCGTGGAGGAAATTTTCAGTTTCCCGGCAGGATCGATCTTCAGGCATCGGTTGGAGCTTCAGGATTTCAGTGGCTCCACCACTTCGAGAGCGAGACATCGGCGGGTTTCGGCAAGGCCAGTCCAGCGGCGGAGTAGTGCGAGGTGTCGTTGAACAACATCAGCCGCGCTTTCACCGGCCCTTTGAAATCCACAATATTCAAGGCAGCGGGATCCTGATCCAGATTGTCACGGTAGCGGCGGGGATCAAACCCTAACAAAGAGCTGAGCAGCAGCCGGATCGTCGCCTTGTGGGAAACAACGATCACCTGGCAGCCTTCATGCCGGCGGACGATCTCGATGAGCTCGGGCAGCGCGCGGGCGGTCACGGCCAAGCCGCTTTCGCCACCTGCTGGCGCAAAGGTGTAGGGATCCGCCTCCCACGCCGCGGCTTCGTTAGGAAACTTCTCCTCCACCTCATGTCGGGTGAGCTTCTCCCAGTGGCCGTGTGAAATCTCGCGCAAGCCGGCACAAGCCCGGACTTCCAAATGATGCGGTACTGCTAGAACAGCCGCGGTATCCATCGTACGGCCAAGGGGCGAGGCATACACCGCTGCGATGGGGAGATCCGCAAGACGCGTCGCGAGACGGCCCGCCTGTTGGCGGCCCTCGTCGGAAAGCGGCACATCGGTAGCACCGGCAAAGCGATCCTCCGCGCTCAGTGTCGTGGCGCCGTGGCGGACGAGGAATATTCGAGTCTGTGGCATGGGTGCAAATGAGGTGGCTCACCTCCCCAGCCCGTCAGAGGCCGAGGAAATTCCGAATCAGGCGGAGGCCGGCTTCCTGACTTTTTTCCGGATGGAACTGGCAGGCAAACAGGTTCCCCTGCTCCACCGCGCCGGCGAAGGTCTGGGTGCCATGGGTCGTTTTCGCGACTACCGGGGAACCCTCGAGCGGCTCGGGGAAATACGAGTGGATGTAGTAGAAATAGGGATCCGCGCCGAGCCCCTGCCAGACGCGCGTCTCGCCGCGGGTGGCGGTCGCTGAATTCCAGCCCATGTGGGGAATCTTCAGCCCCGCTTCATTCTGGAAGCGGCGCACGGTTCCTGGAAGAATTCCTAGCCCCGCCGTTTCCGGTGACTCCTCGCTGGAGTCGAACAAAATCTGATAGCCCACACAGATACCAAAGTAAGGGCGGTCGGCGGTGATCCAGTCCTTGAGAAACGAGGCGAGGCCGCGCTCTTCAAGGCGCTGCATGGTGTCGCCGAACTCGCCTTGCCCGGGCAGCAGCAGGTGGGTGCTCTCGCCGAGGTCCTCGGGACGGGCGATGATGACCGGATCTTCGCCGAGCGAGCGCAGGGCATTGGCGACGCTACGCAGGTTGCCGCCGCCGTAATCGATGATGCCGACTTTCACAACGCGTCCTTGGTGCTGGGAATACCGATCACCCGCGAGTCCCGCTCGCATGCATCGCGAAGCGCACGGGCGAGGCCCTTGAAGATCGCTTCGGCGATGTGGTGACCATCGCGGCCATAGAGCAGCTCGACGTGGATGTTCGCCCTCAGGTTAGACGCTACGGCGCGGCAGAACTCCTCGACCAACGTGAACGGCATGTTCGGCGCGGAGGGCGTGCCGGCAGGCGCGCGGAACTCCAAGTGCGGACGGTTACTGAGATCGACGACGACGCGGGCGAGCGTTTCATCCATCGGCAAATAACAGCAGCCATAACGGCGGATCCCCTCCTTGGTGCCGAGCGCCTCGCGCAGGCAGTCGCCGAAGACGATGCCGGTGTCCTCGATGGTGTGATGGAAGTCCACCTCGATATCACCTACGGTTTTCACATTGAGGTCAAACAGGCCATGCTTCGAAAACAGTGTAAGCATGTGATCGAAAAACGGGATACCGGTATCAATCTTGGAAACTCCCGAGCCGTCGATGTTGATCGAAAGTTCGATAGAAGTCTCCGCGGTCTTGCGGCTGCGGCTGGCGGTGCGGGTGGTGGACATGAGAGCGAGAACGGAATCGGAAAAGGCTATTTGGCAGGCTTGCCGGCGGCCTCAAGCGGAGCGAGGTAGCGGGGAGCAACCGCAGCTGCCTTGGCGGCGGCAAGGGCGGAGGTAAAGGCTGCGGAAGTTCCGCCGCTGTGAACCAGTGTGTAGAGATCGCGGAAGCATTTCCCAGCGTCGACGCCGAGGATGGTCTTCACGGCAGCGAGACGGATGAGCTCCGAATCACCGAATTTCGCAAAATCATCCAGTGAAGCCTTGTGGAAAGGACTGGTGGTCACCCAGCTGAGTTTCGCGTCCTTTTCCGCCTTAAAGCGGGCATCCAGCTCGGCGGTTTCTTCTTTGATCGCATCCTCGGTGATTTTCCGATCTTTCGAAGCCATCCGCTCGAGTCCGACTTGGCGCTCCTTGAGACGGGCATCGAGAGTTTGCAGCGCTTGCTTGGCCTCGCCTACCTGAGACTGCATGACTTCCTTCATCAGCGGAATCAGCGAACCGTAGGCCAAGGTGTTCCGGTAGTCCCGGTCAAAGTCAGAAAACGCCCGGAGCGCTTGGAGAGGCTGTTCGGCGCTGACCAAGTCGCGAATCTTGGACTCCTCGACGCGGGCGTCCAGATCGTATGCGTTCACCTTGTATTCCGCAGGAGAAATCACCTTGCCGTTGAGCTTGGTGCCGCCGGCGGAAACTTGTGCGGACTCAGCCTTAAGAGTCTCGAGAATGGCCTTGGCGTCCTTGAGTTTATTGCTGCTGCGGTAATCCTTGATGAATTTCTCCACAGCCGTGATTTTGGCGACGTATTCCTCGACGGTGAGCAAATCCGGAGTGGGCACCAGCTTTCCAATGGCCTCGAAGGCTTTCAGATCGGGCTGCTCGCGATCAATTTTCGCAACGTCCGTCTTGGCGACTTTGCGCTCGTCCTTGATGCTCTTGGTGATCTGGACTTCGACGGTGTAGCTGTCTGTGGTTTCGCTGGAG
>JAYWDF010000861.1:0-3330 GCA_043779985.1 Akkermansiaceae bacterium
CTCGGAAATCATGACTTCGACTGGGGGCCCGAGCTTCTTGAAACCAATCTCGCACTCTCCAAATCGCCGGTCCTCACCGGAAATCTCCAGCTCGGTGGCAAGTCCCCGGGGGCGCTCGAAGGTTCCTGGCAAGGTGTAAAACCCTGGACCATGAAAGAAGTTGGCGGCTTTCGCATCGCCCTGATCGGACTCGTGACTCCGGGCCTACCCTATTGGCTGTCCCCGGAAACCCTGGCCGGGGTTTCTCCAACAGATCCGGCGGAGTCGCTCAAGCGCTCGATCGCGGAAGCGCGCTCTGCCAAGGCGGACGCCATCGTCGTCATGGGTCACATGGGCTGGCGGAACGAGGATGATTTCGCCAATCCCATCCGCGAGATTTTGAGGTCGTCCGACGGCGTGGACGTTTTCCTCGCCGGGCACACTCACCAGGACAAACCTTCGTGGGAACTCGGCAGCGTGTTGTGCTCGCAGGCAAGCTACTACGGAATCCACTGCGGCCGCGTGGATCTAACCTTCGACACGGATTCCCGCAAACTCGTACGGCGCCGCGCCTTCACCGTGCTGATGGACAAGCGTTTCGACCTCGATCCCGTGGTCATGGAGCTGGCGCAGCCAGACCTGAAAAAGGCGGACGAGCAACTGGCCCGCAAGCTTGGACTCGCCAAAGAGGTCATCCCCGGAAAAGGCCGTGGCAGCCGGCTGACCCAGTTGTTTTGCGAGTTTTTCAGCGAAGCGCTTCAGCGCAATCAGACGCCGGTCGATGGAGTCTTTCATGGCACTTTCGGAACCGGCGATGTCCCGGCGGGAGAGATCACGGTCGCGGATTGCTGGAAAATGCTCCCGTATGAAAACCTGTTGACCGTTGCTGAAGTCAGCGCCTCAGAGCTCATCGAAATCGTTCGCGAGGACCGCAAGGACTCGCCGTCCGACCGCACCCTGTGGCCCTTTGATCTCGTAATCGACCGCAAAGGCCAAGCCACTCGCTTCCTCTATAAGGGCGAGCCCGTCGCCGCAGACCGTCGTTTTACCATCGGCTTCAACAGCTACGATGCACAATCCGGCGGTCGGAAACTGATGCGCTTGCGGGAAATTGCCGCCAATCCCGCGGCCAATCGCCTGACCACCAAGATCGACACCCGCAGCGCCTTGATCGAGGGCATCCTCAACCGCAAGGAGCTGGCCTGAAAATTGCCAGGTAAATTGGGTTTGTGGTTGCTGACGAACTATCTAATCGCTAGATTGCTGGTCTGAATGTCAATTGATCCAGTAGTCCGCTCAAGGTGCGTAAAATCGATAATTGGGTTGGCTTGCGTCTTCGTCGCTGCATGGGCGATCCAGATTTGGGTCTTGGATTTGCGCGATGCCGAAGGCATCCCCAAGAAACTCATTCATCATCAGTCGGTTACTCTCGAGCCGCAAGACCCGGTAAAGCTTCCTTCATTGTCTTCAGTTGCGTCCAAGATCGCATCTCCTCAGCACGGCAGCCCCTCCAACGGCAACTCAATCCCCAGCACCCAGAATCAACCTGCTACAAGCGCTGAAAACCAAGTGGGGGGAGACTTTGTTGCAAATCGGCCGTTGGACCGGCTGGATGTCCTCGAAACCATTGCCGAAGATTGGCCCGAAGGTGCACCGACGGCTAGAGGATGGTATCAGCGGGTTAGAATTGTGGACACTTCATTCAAATGCAGATGGATTCGGATTGAAGAGAGGGTTGAAGTCGATGTGACTGGCAGCGTCATACGCCCGATCCGATCCATCATTGAAAAGGCGATGGATGCAAGACATGTGCTCGTCTCTTCTCAGGGTGCCGCGAAACTTGCTGCCCACGGCGTTACCACTGAAAGCGGACGTAACCCAAACTACGTGAAGGTTGTGGTCAATGAGCCTCAATTGACGTCATCGATCCCATTGCTTTTTGATCAGTTGAAAAACATCAAAGTGGGCGGTGCGGAACCTGATGCAATTATTGAAGGCTGCGCACAGGCGAGCGACCCACTTGTCGGTGATGGCTTGGCTTGGCATTTGGATAATGTAGGCTTGCTGCCTGGGCAACACGCCCACTCGGATATCAACGCAACTACAGCCTGGGACAAGCGGACGGATGCCTCTTCCGTGCTGGTCGCGGTCATCGACTCCGGTATCGCGGCCAGTGATCCTGAACTTGCTCCCTCGATCCATTCGTTGTATGGAGAAGCTCTTGGTGATCATATTGACAACGATGGTAACGGCTATATCGATGATTCGCTCGGCTATGATTTCTACCACGATGATCCAGATCCTGATGATGAAGCGGGGCACGGATCTGCTTGTGCAGCATTGGTTGGAGCCGTCGGAAATAACGGAATTGGCTCATCAGGGGTGGCTTGGAAGGCCTCCATTCTAAATTGCAAATTTCTGGATCGAAACGGGTTGGGTGTTCTCTCTGATGCCATCGATGCAATCGACTATGCCCGGGGCGCGCATGCGAAGATTCTGAACCTAAGTTGGTCGTATAACGGGGATGCTCCCTTGTTGACCGAAGCCCTGGCCCGTTGCGACGCGGAGAATATTCTCATGGTGTGTGCCTCCGGAAATGCCGGCTTCGTGTCTCCGGTCCCGGCTCCGGCATCCATATCGCTGCCACACCTTGTCGCGGTGGCTGCTTCCACCCCTTCTGATACGCTTGCCTCATTTTCGGTGGTGGATCCGGTCAAAGTGCATCTTGCCGCTCCTGGTGTCAATTTGCCAATCGCTTTGTCATACCATCCCTGGAGCCCAGGGGTGGATGTTGAATACGCCACCGGAACGAGCTTTTCTGCAGCTGTCGTAAGTGGCGCACTCGCGCTCGCGGTCGCGGAGTTTCCGCTCGAGTCAACACAGAATATCATCCGGCGCATGCTGGAAACGGTGGACCCTCTACCTGGTGGAGCTGGGACGCTGTCCAGCGGTGGACGTCTCAACCTCGGGCGAATGCTCGGCACTGCCAGCCCCTTGGTTCCAAACGATAGCTTCGCGCAGCGCCGAATAGTGATAGATTCATCAGGACAATGGACTGGTAGAAACGACGGTGCAGGAATCGAAAGTATTGATGGAACTCTTGGTCTTTCGCCTGCTCCTCAACGGTCATTGTGGTTCGATTGGACGGCACCTTCATCCGGATTGTTGCGAATCACGGCGAAGGCCAAGGACGTGACATCCGTCAGTTTGGCGGTTTTTTCCAATGTAGATAGTCTCCCTTCGGCTTTGCTTGCCAAATCGGCCGATAGCCAAGCTCGGCGGTTTCAGGTTGTTAGCGAATAAAAGTTAGATATGCAGAGGCGAGGATTCATCTAGTCTGGTTTCACAACA
>JAYWDF010000862.1:0-3329 GCA_043779985.1 Akkermansiaceae bacterium
GTCCGGCGAATCGACATCGAAGGCATCGGCGAACGCGTCGAAGTTTTCCGGTTGTTTGCCATGGCGGTCGATGGTGAGTCCGCCGCCCCTGCCGGCCCAGACGTAGTGGACGAAGAAGCCGTATTTGGTTTTCAGGAAATCCGGGCTGATCTCCGGTTCGGCGCACAGGATGGAGAACGCCATGACGAGAGTTGCCAGCAGGGTTGAGCTGAGACGCATGGTGGTTGTGATTCAATGGAAGATCAAACCGACCGGGCCTAACAATCCGGCGGCGGTCTGGTGGGGAAATGCGTAGGGAGTTGGAATACCGATGCTGTAGTGATTGGCGAGCGTGTTAGCCACCCGGATCGAGAGATGATTACCGCCCGGACGAAGGAACCGGGTGATATCGCAAGTCCAAGGCGGAGCGACCAGAGTGGCGGTGGATTGGCCATTCACCCGGACCTCGGCGGTGGCGGTGACGGCACCGAGATCGAGGTGAACAGAGTGTGCGAGATCCGCTTCTGTCAGGTTGAGCATCTTCTGATAGTCAATCACGCCCGAGTAGGTGGCGAGTCCGTGGGCGCACCAGTCGCCTGCGGGAATCAGGCCATCGCCACAGATGAAGTTCACGGGTTCCGGCAGCGCATCACCCGCGTGCGAATCCGCCGGAGCCACGACATGAATGGCGATGGCGGCCGGGCTCTGGACCGGCGCGGCAAGGGCTGCGCGATAGCGGATGCAGCCGTGGGGCAGCACGGTGATGGGTGTGACGACGATCTCCCGACCGTCCAGCCAGAGACGGGCACGTCCGCGGGAAACAAAGTGGATTTCGCGCGTCCCCGGCGGGCTGATAGCGCGGAAACAAATCCCGCAACGCTCCGGTGGTGCGGCAAGCGACGGCAGGATAGCATCGGAGCCGGTGAACCACCGCAAGGCCACCTCGCCGGGCAGTGCATCCGGCGGGTCGATCGAGAAAAACGCGCGGGTTCGCTGGTTTGCGGGTTGGATGAGTTTCATCATTAGGGTGTTGTCGCCGCGGTCGAGTGTGACACGGGTTTGGACCGGCTCGCATTCATAGTGCGGGATGCTCCACGGCGCGTAAAACCCCGGCTTGAGTTCGCGGGATTGACGCGCGACACCCACACCGTTGAGCAAGACCTCATAGGCGCAGCGCGCGCCGGTGACGAGGGTGTACACGCCGGATTCTGGCACGCGCAGGGTGGCGCGAGCCAGCCACACCACCCCCGGCATTTCCGAATAAAAATCCAGAAACTCGTCCGGCACGCCGCCCTTGAGGCCGTGCGGGCCGTTGAGCCAGTCGGTGAGAAACGGATCGCACTCGATGCCCCAGCGGCGGGAAAATGCATACGGCCGCCATGCGATTTCACTTGGCTTTCCATCAGTTCCCGGTGGTAGCGGCCCCGCCACTTCCAGACGCGGGCCGAAGGAAAACGTCGTTTCATCCCAAGTGCCATCGTCGAAATCCGCTGCCTGCCAACCGTCCAGCTCACCGGAGTCGTCGCGGTAGCGGAAGCGCCGGGCCTGCGGGCCGATCATGCCTGGAGTGGGCGGCAGGCTGAAGTCACCGTGCCGGTTATCGAGCGTCGGGTGAATGGTCGTCTGCCAATCGCCGCAGAGCGGGACAATGCGCGCGGGACGGGGTGCGCGCGCTTCCACGGCAAGCCGCGTATTTTCCGTGGAAACCAGCACGCATGCCTCGCGGGCAGCGAGCGAAAGCCGACCGTCGGCAGCGGGAGCAACCTCGCCGGTCCACGGGTCCCATCGTTCGAACTGTTCCGTGCCACCGAATGTGATTTCCGCCGCCACCGGCTCCTCAGATGGATTAAACACGAAATAGACCTGCCGATCACCGAGGTTGCGATGGAGCACTTGCAAGGGCACATCTGCCGCAACATCGCGGGCGATGTTGCGGTTGATCGCCTCCAGCACGCGCTCGCGGCCAGACTTGAAAAAAAACGCGATGCCGCCGCCGTTATGGCGTTTTTCCAGATCCCGTTCTTCACTTGCGGCGCCGAAGATTTTCTCCAACAGACCATCGAGTTGCGGGTCGTGTCGGCCCGCCCGTTCGCTAGCCTGTGGCATTGCCCCGAGGGCAATGACCATGCCGCCGGCCCGCACAAACTCCAACGCCTTTTCGAGCATCGCGAAGCGCAGCGCCCGCATCGCGGGAAACACTAGCACCCGGTAGCGCCCCGGCCCGGCCCGCAACTCGCCATCGCTGGTGGCAGCGGCGACGAGCGAATCGTGATCGACGAAATCAAAATCACAAGCGTGGTCGAACAGGAATTTGCCGAGGCCGAAGGCGGTTTCCTCCGGGTCGTGGCAGTGGTCTTCAGCCGCATCAATCATTTCATTGCCCACATGAGCGACCACACCGCAGAGCGCGGGATGGGCGGGTTCCGCATCGAGCGCGGCGATCGGATAGACCATGGCGACATCGCAACGGTGGACGCCTTGCGAGAGCAGCCAGCACAGGCGGGTGAAATAGGCGTTAAGCCTGTCACTGTGTTCCCAGTATGGCTGGCGGAAATGGAAATCCGGCGGCGCCCACTCCCACCATCCGCCGCGGGTGGTGTAGTAGAGACCGTGCAAATTCACCACCGTGGCCCCGTAAGCGAAATCCTCGTTGAACGCCGCCACCACCTCCGCAGGCGTGGTGCCCCAGCCGCTCGAATGAAAGGCCTCCAGCCACACCCGCGGGCGTTGGTAAAGATGGGCGATCGAGCTGTTCACCTTTAGTCCCTTGAAGGCGCGCGCGCCATGCAGCTTGGGATCATCGCAGCCCGGTGCCGAATACCAGCGCATGGCGCGGAAATAATCGCCATAGTGCGAGCGACCCACGGCAATTCTACCGCGGCCGCAGTTGTCATGACCAAACAAAGTGCCGCGTTCCTCGTGCCAACGGAAGACCGGTTTGAAATAACAATCCTCCATCCGTGCGGACACCACGTCCGCGTAATCGAGCCGGATTTTCTCCGTCACATCGCCCATGTCATGCCACAAGGCCGGCAGTAATGGATAGAGATCGTAGCCCTTCATCGCCACGAAGGCCTCGAACAACTGGTTCGACCAAAATGGCATCCGCCCGCCGAAGTCGAGTTCGTCCTGAAAAAACAAATCCAGAGTCGTGCCGAAGTGGTCCGGGCACTCCCTTTCAAATGGCGCGTAAAGTCGGTCGATGGCGCGGGCACCTGCCTCCGGGTGCATGGGATCGAACAAGCTCAACCGCGCGAAGACCAGCGCGACGAACCACTCCCCGTCCGGTGCGGACCACTCCATAACACCATCATTCACCCGTTCACCGAGCGAAATGCGCCCATCCACAT